>JAPPFQ010000448.1 GCA_028875135.1 Acidobacteriota bacterium | reverse complement strand
GGGCTATTCCCTCTACCACATCGATGAGGACACCTTTCGCCGGCTGGCGGAGGAGAACGGGATCGAGGCCCTGATCGGTCCGGCGGGGTCGGTCTGCTTCTGCCACAGCATCGTGGTCCACGGCTCGGCCAACAACGTCTCGCCCTGGCGGCGGGCCATCATGTACCTGATTTACAACGCCGTCAGCAACGCCTGCACCGGCACCGAACGGCCCTGGTTCCAGAACCACCGGGATTTCACGCCCCTGCTGCCCATCGAGGACGACAGCCTCAGGCAGTGGTGCTGAAGGGGCATTCCGCGGAGGCCACCTCGGTTGGAGGTCGTTCGGGATCCCGAAGCTGCTGTCGCCGCCGACCCGGCTGTGACCGGTCGAGTCGCCGCTCAATGACCTGGAGGAGTGAATGAATCGAAGGAAGTTCCTTTCCCATTCGGCGGTAGCCCTGTCAGCCGGGTCCTCGGTCCTGGGGGCCGCTCGTTCCCGCGCAAACCGTCCTGACTGCAACTACCGCATCGTCTACAACGACGACGGCCACACCCTGCAACGGGTGTCCGGAGTCGGGGAGCTGTTGGAGAAAGGGGTGGACCGCTTTATCGGGACCCAGGTGGATGCCCTTTTCTGGAGCGTTGGTGAAGCCGACGTCTACTACTTCAGGACCAGGACTGCCGAGATGTACGGGGAGAACCTGAAGCGGTTCCGGAGTGCCGGGGGCCTTCGGTTCATACAGGGCCTGGAGAGCGTTCTCAAGGAGCGGGAGGACTACTTTCAGGCCATGGCCGATCGCTGCCGCCAGATCGGTATCCAGTTCTTTGTGACCGTGCGGATGAACGATGCCCACGACAGTCCCAAGGGTTGGAACGCCGTCGATCTCTACAGCCAGTACAAGAGGGCTCACCCGGAACTGCTGCTGGGAGATGCTGTCCATCCCAGTTTTGCCACCGGATTCGATTTCGCCCATGAGCAGGTACGGCAAAACAAGTTCAAGGTCATCGAAGAAATCGTCCAGGATTATGATCTGGATGGCATCGAGTTGGATTTCCTGCGGCACCCGGCCTTTTTCAAGCCCGAGGAGGCCTATCGCAACCGCCACCTGATCACCCAACTGGTTCGCAGGGTGCGAGCCCTGGTGGACCGGGCCTCGGAGAGTCGCGGCAAACCCTTTCGACTGGCCGCCAGGGTCCCTTTCACCTTCAACCTTGCCTTCAAGCTGGGATTCGACGTCCCCACCTGGATCGAGGAAGGCCTGTTGGACGTGGTGACGGCGGGAACCCCTCGGGGCCATGAATCCGACCTGTCCATGCGGGAATACGTGGAATTCGTTGGAGGTCGCGATCTCACACTGCTGGGACAGATCGGCTTGTATCATCCTGCGGAGCAGACCCGGGCCACGGCCTTGAACTACTGGAAACAGGGCGTGGGCGGGATCTATCTCTTCAATTGGTACGCTCCCCTGTGGGACCGGGAGCTTTGGCGCAAGTCACTGGTGGAGATCGGAGACCCCGGCCTGTTGAAGCACCGGGACAAGCGCTACCTCATCGATGAGCAGGTCGGCTCCCTGTGGCGTCGATCCCACCCCAAGGCCCAGCTTCCGCTGAAGATCCAGCAGGGAAAGGTGGGAGGACCCGCTCGGATCCGGTTTTTCGTTGGCGATGACGTGCCGGCGGCCGCGGCCGAGGGCAAGTCGGTCAAGGCCAAGCTGGTCATGCGCCTGGAACAGCAAATGGATGACGACGATCTGCAGTTCCGGTTGAACGGCGTGGATCTTTCCAGAGAAGAGGAAGAGGTTCGGCGAGAGCCCACGCTCTTCGGCAGTCGAGACTTTCTCCACCTGCCGTTCCGGGCCGACATCCTCAAGTGCGGATTCAACCGGTTGGAACTGGTTCTGAAAAAGCGCAACCCGCGCCTGGCGGTACCCCTGGTCCTGGCGCAGATGAGCGTGGAGATCGACTACGGCAGCAAGGGATAAATCACCGGGAATCGAGGGCAAGGACATGGGCAAGGACAACGGAAGCTACGCGGAGCAGTATCGGGAGCAGGGCTACCTGGTGGTGGAGGGTCTGCTTACAGCCGAAGAAGTGCAGCAGGTGAGGCAACGGACCGAGGACCTGATTTCCGGCGCCGTTCCGGGATATCCGATGGAGGATATCGAGCTGGAGCCGGGCGCCGAGAGGGTGGAGCTGGCAACGGTGCGCAAGCTGAACCGCCCTGCGGCCAACGATCCGGTCTTTCTGGCTCACGCCGGCCACCCCCGCATTCTGTCCATCGTGGAGTCCATGATCGGCCCCGACATCAAGCTCTACAACAGCCAGTGCTTCATGAAGCCGCCGGGAGGGGTGGAGAAGCCCTACCACCAGGACTCGGCCTACTTCGCCATCGAGCCCATGGACCTGGTGACCTGCTGGACGGCGCTGGACGACGTCACCCTGGAGAAGGGACCCATGTATGTGATTCCGGGAAGCCACCGGCAGGGCGTGCTGGATCACAGCCAGCCCTGGGTGGTGCGGGACCGGCGAGACAAGCAGGTGCCCGACGAGGCCCTGGACCTTGGCCGGGAAACGCCCCTGCTCATGCCGGCGGGCGGTTGCTCCTTCCACCACAGCCTGCTGCTGCACCGATCCACGCCCAACCGCTCCACCACCTCCCGGCGCGGCCTGGCCGTCCACTACATGTCGGCCCGCTCCCGCTGGACCGACGACAGCCGCCCCCAGCCAAGCTATGTCCTCCTGCAGGGCAGGGAATTCCCCGGCTGCGTGTAAGGGGACTGCGATCCGGCAAGCCGGTGCGCGCCCCCTCGAGGAGCAAGAGCGATTGGAAGAGGCGCCCCCCGGGAGCGCGGGCGTCCCGC
>JAPPFQ010000104.1:8363-29093 GCA_028875135.1 Acidobacteriota bacterium | reverse complement strand
CTGGCATCCTTCCCCCAAAGCCCCGCGGCGGCGGGAACTCCTCCGAACCGGTTCTGCTATTATAGGGAATTTGGAGCGACTGCTTCAAGCCGCCCGCAGGGGTGTGGCCCGGTCGAGGGCAGGGGCGAATTGCCGCGATCGCGATCCTGGCGGGGCAACCCCGAAGACTGCTGCCGGACGATGCCGGTCAACCGCTTCTCGGATTTTTCGGGTTTTTCCATGAGCAATTCCACGTTTTCCATCCTCAACTTCGGCTGTCGGGCCAGCCAGTCGGATGGAGCCGCGCTGGAGCAGGCGCTCCTTGGCGAGAACCTGGAGAAGGGTCGGTCGGGAGCAGCCGCTGATGTGGTGGTCATCAATACCTGCACCGTCACCCGCACCGCCGACGCCCAGGCCCGTCAGGCGATCCGGCGAATTCACCGCAACAACCCCCGGGCCAGCATCGTGGTGACCGGTTGCTACGCTCAGCGCGCGCCCGAGGAAATCGCCCGAATGGAGGGTGTGACCTGCGTGGTCGGCAACTCCCACAAGGAGCAATTGGCGGCCCTGGTGGCAGAGAAGCACCTGCCCCACCGCGTTCCGGGAGACTGTGCCGGGTCGGAGGCGCTATTGCCCGGCGGGGCGGAGGTCTACTGCAGCAGCATCTTCGAGTCCACGGAACTGCGATCCATTGCCGACATGTCGGGGGGAGGCAGAACCCGGGCCTTTCTGAAGGTGCAGGACGGCTGCAGCTATCGATGCTCCTATTGCGTGATCCCGTTTGTGAGAGGTGACTCGCGCAGCCTTCCCCTGACGGAGGTGTTGCGGCAGACCAGGCACCTGTTGAACCAGGGCTACAAGGAAATCGTCCTGACCGGCATCCACCTGGGAGGCTACGGGAGGGATTTGCAGCCCGGCGCCCGTCTGGCGAGCCTGATCCGCCGGCTGCTTCAGGAAGAGCCCCTGCGGCGGTTGCGGCTGAGTTCCATCGAACCGCTGGAAGTCACCGACGAGATCATCGACCTGGTGGCGACCTCCCCCAGGATGGCCAAGCACTTCCACGTGCCTCTGCAGAGCGGCTCCAGCCGCATCCTGGGTCTCATGCGCCGGCCCTATCGAGCCACCCAATATATGGAACTGCTGGATAAGATCCGGCGGCGGGTGCCCGAGGCGGCGATAGGAGCGGATGTGATGGTGGGATTCCCCGGAGAGACAACGGAGGATCATTCCGTGACACGGGACTTGATCCGGAACTCACCCCTGACCTACCTGCACGTCTTCCCCTTCTCCCGGAGACCGGGCACCGCCGCCGCCCAGCTCGAACCGGAGGTGCCCAAGGCCGTGGCGGCGCTCAGAAGCCTGGAGTTGAGGACGCTGGGCGAAGCCAAGAACCGCAACTTTCGGGAATCCCAGGTCGGGCGGGATCTGCCGGTGATCACTCTCCAGGACGAATCTCCGCGGTCAACCAGGCGAGCCCTGAGCTCCAATTTCCTGCAGGTCGACTTGGCCGGTGCCGAACCGCGGCCCAATCAACTGCTGCAGGTGCGCGTCAAGGGACTCACCCCGAAAGGTGTCACGGGGTGCGTTTCCGGTGTCCCGGTGGGCGGGACGGTCAGTCCTCCAGGATGACCTGGGCCACCGCGTAACGATCGGTGTGGGACAGGCTGATCCGGTAGCGGACTGCCCCCAGTTGGCGAGCGACCTCCAGGGCCTTGCCGGAGAGCAAGAGGTCCGGTTTGCCGTTGGGCCGATTGCGAACTTCGGCATCCCGCCAGCCGACGCCACCGCTCCACCCCGTCCCGATGGCTTTGAACAGCGCCTCCTTGGCGGCGAAACGAGCCGCGTAGTGCTGAAAGGGGTTGGGGCGCCCGTCACAGTAGCGGATCTCGCCGGGCGTGAATATCCGGTTCCGCAGGCGATCACCCCGCCGCTCCATGGCTGCTCTCAGCTTGCCGATCTCGACCAGGTCAATGCCGGTTCCCACGATCACGACTCTTCTGCCCCATCACCGAGGAGACCCTTTTTGCCTGGCTCCGGACGGTTTATGCCTGCAGCACCCGGCGCTGGCGGCCTGCCCCTGGCTGGTTCACGGTTTCGGCCTGCGAAATCGCGTTTCCCGGGACCGGCCGCCGGCCGGCGATTCGAGTTTCGAGCAATCCGGGGAGGATGTCAAATCCCTTGCGATTCAGAACGCCTTCGTCGCCAGTCTGGCCGGAAAGACCATGGCCCTGGTGCGGTTGCGCCAATGCCATTCCGACGGCGTCGTGTGCCTGGATCGGTTTGCTCCGGGAGACCCGCCCGCAGAAGGGGATGCCGTAATTACGCGTCTGTCCGGATTGCTATTGGCCGTCCAGGTGGCCGACTGCCTGCCCGTGCTCATCGTCGATTGGGACAAGCGGATCCTGGCGGCCGCGCACGCAGGGTGGCGAGGCCTCCTGGCAGGGGTCGTGCCCAAGACCCTTGCGGCCATGCAGTCCCGGTACGCCTCCGATCCCCGGTGTTGCCTGGCCGTTATCGGACCTTCGATCGGACCCTGCTGCTATGAAGTGGGCCAGGATGTGGTCCTGCCCTTCGAGGAGGCTTTCCCCGGCCGCCCTCAACTGTGGAGGAACTTCCGGCCTCCCGGACGGGCCCTCTCCTCCGGAACCGGGATTTCAGACGACCCCCCAAGCGCCCGGCGAATGCTGGACCTGTCGGCAGCCTGCCGTTTTCAACTGGAATCCGCGGGGCTTCCTGACAGGAGCGTCTTAAGCCACCCACCCTGCACTTCCTGTCATCGGGATGTCTTCCATTCCTACCGGGCTGAAGGAGGAAGCACCGGACGAATGCTGGCCGCCATCGGCAAGATTCACTAGTCGCCCGCCGCAGCGCAGCCCGCAGCGAACGGGGACTCCCCCCGCACGGGGCCGCGTTGCGGGAGGTCGCGGGCTTGCGGACTATTGCCGGGCCTTGTATTCCAATCGATTTTGGGTAGAATGACGCCCTCCCCATATGGCGTCTCCCTCGCCAAACCCCCAAGCACAAATTCGCCCCATGGATCGCAAACACATCCTGGTCGTGGACGACGATCCCCATATCCTGGAGCTGATCCGTACCATCCTGACCCAGGGCAACTACCGCGTGACCACGGCCGGCGACGGCCAACGGGCCCTGGACAGCTTGAGAGGATCGCGCGTCGACGCCGTGATCACCGACGCCCTCATGCCGGGCCTGGACGGCCCTGCCCTGACCGAGAAAATCAAGGCCGATCCCAACTTGAAGGATCTGCCGGTTATCATGATCACTGCCAGCAGCCAGCCCGGGATGGTCCGGAAGAGTTTTTCCTCGGGCTGTATGCTATTCCTTCCAAAGCCCTTTACCCGCGCCAGCCTGATTTCCATCCTTCAGTTGGCTCTCGGGCAGGAGAGCGGGCCCAAAGGAGAATCCGGATGAAGATCGCACTCTGCAACGAAGTCCTCCGAGAACTTGCCTTTCCGGCCCAGTGCGAACAAGCGGCCGCATTGGGATACAGCGGTCTGGAACTGGCTCCCTTCACCCTGGGAGAGGAGCCTCACCGGCTCTCGGGCGCCCGCCGCACCCAGCTCCGCCGGGCGGCTACCGATGCCGGAATAGCCATCACCGGTCTCCACTGGCTGCTTCTGACACCCCCGGGCCTGTCGATCACCGCCGCCGACCCCGGCGTCCGCAAGACGACCGTCGACATCCTCCAACGACTCGTCGACCTCTGCGCCGACCTCGGCGGCCAGGTGCTGGTGCACGGATCTCCCGGGCAACGCCAGGTGGAGGCGGACGAGGATCCTCTGGAAGCCTGGAATCGAGCCCGTGATCTCTGGGCAACCGTCGCCGGCCAGGCTGCTCAAGCCGGTGTCCTCTACTGCATCGAGCCCTTGGCGGCCCACGACACCAACTTCATCAACACCATCGGAGCCGCCGCGGACATGATGGAGGCTGTGGGCAACCCCTCCCTGCGCACCATGCTCGACACCCGGGCTGCGTCGCACTCGGAATCGGCCTCCCTGCCGGAGCTGGTGGATCGATGGCTGCCTTCAGGAGCCATCGCCCACGTGCACCTGAACGACCCCAGCGGACTGGCTCCGGGCCAGGGAGGCCTCGAGTTCGGCCCGATCCTGCAAGCTCTGCGGCGGCACCGTTACGACGGCCTGGTATCGGTGGAGCCCTTCGAATACAGGCCCGACGGAAGCACGGCGGCAGCCAGAGCCATCGGTTATCTTCAAGGCGTCCTGGAGGGCCTGGACTTTCCACCGTCCTGACTTCGCGGGGAACCGGGTATAATGAAGCATCCCGCAACCCCAACCCGGCATCCGTAGAGAGACACCCCAGCCTGCTCGTCGCCGGCGACCCGGGGGAAACGCGGGCTTGGATTCATGAATGGAAGCGGGGCCATCGGAATGCCGCATCGCCGACCGCAAGGACGAACCGCCCTCCGCGAGGTCTCTTTTCTCTGCCTCTGGTGCTTGCTGCCGGCGTGGTCGGCCTGGGGGGCCTACAAGAACCTGGTTGTCAAGGTCGGCCCGGTGGAAGGCTACGCATCCCGTCAAAGCCAGGGGCCTGTGACCATCGCCGCCGACCCCTATCCATCGGAAACCAGGATACGAACCGCCTTCGACATCAAGGGCCTTTCCAAAATGGGCCTGGTTCCCATCAACCTCATCATCAGCAACCAGGGCCCTGACGCGCTTTCCATCGACCGCGCAAGCATCACCTTGCTGGACCCCGAATATGGATCTTTGCAGGCCCTGGCGCCCAACGAAGTGGTCGGCATGATCCTGAGACAGGACCGCCGTAACCGGAGTCCTCTCGGTCGCGTTCCCCTCATCGGCAGAGGCAGGAGCCGTGTGGAAAAACAGGCTGTCGAGATGGAGGACGACTTCATTCGAAAATCCCTCAAGCGCCGCGTCCGCCCCCGAGCCACCGCCTGGGGCTTTGTCTTCTTCCAGCTTCCCGAAAGAAAGTTGCGCCTGACCGGCTATAAAATAATTATCCCTGACGTAGAAAATGATAAAACGCAACAAAAATTATTATATTTCGATATTGAGCTAAAGTAGGCTCCAGTCCATATTCCAGTCATCCAATGAAACACCGGGAGAACGCCATGAGAAGAGATTTTGTTCTTTGGGCTCTTGCGACCCTGATGGCCATCCATCAACCGGTCGGGCTGGCGGCCCAAACACCCTCCGCCCGCGGCGGCGACTCCGACCAGACGATCACCATCCAGGCCGGAACCAGGTTCAAGGCCTCCTTGCAGACCCCGGTCAGCACCAAGCTCTCCGAAGTAGGCGACCTGCTCTACTGGACACTGTATGAACCGCTTCGGATCGACAAGGAGCACGTACTGCCCAGGGGCATGGAACTCTCCGGGCGGGTCACTTTCGTCAAGCGACCCGGCAGGGTCAAGGGCAAGGCCCAGATTTACGCGTTGATGGATGGCTTGGAGACCTACTACGGGACCGAGCCGATTGCGGTGTCGGTGGATGCGGCCGACGACCTTATCGAGGACGAGAAGATTCGGGCCGACGAGGAGGGAAAGCTGAAAGCCAACCCAGACCTCGGCCACGATCTGGGAAGGGCCCATGAGGGCGCCTCGATCGGGTCCATGGCCTCGGTCCCGATCGCCATTACGACGGGCAGCCTGGGGGCTGCCATCGCCGGACCCGTCGTCGGGGCCATCGTGGGGATTCTGGTGACCCGGGGCAAGGAACTCCGCCTGCCGGCGGGGACGGTGTTTCGAATGAAGTTTGTCCAGGACGTGGCGATTCCGACTTCCATCGCCGATTTTCGCCCCGGCGGGGCGGCGCCTAATTCCTGAGCAGGCGCTCGTAGAGGCGTTGCAACTCTTCCTGGGAGTAGTACTCGATTTCGATCCGGCCCCGGTTTCCGTTGGGGACGATGCGCACCCGGGTCCCCAGGGATGTCTCCAGCTTGGCCGCCGCTGCGTTGACATTGGGGTCCTGGCCCTTTCCTGCCTCCCTCTTTCCGGTGGATTTCCTTTGCTGCGAAATCTGTCGCTCGATCCTGCGGACCGACCATCCCCCCTTGGACGCCTGGGCCGCCAACGCTTGCTGGGCCTGGGGATCGTCCAGAGCCAGCAGCGCCCTGGCATGGCCCATGGAAAGCTTTCCCCCCTTGACCAACTCCTGAACGGGAGCAGACAACCTTAACAACCGCAAGAAGTTGGTCACTGTCGAACGCTCTTTCCCGGTCCTGCGGGCCACTTCCTCCTGAGTCAATCCGAATTCGGTAGCCAAGCGGGAGTAGGCGCGGGCTTCCTCCATCGGATTGAGGTTTTCTCTCTGCAGGTTCTCGATCAGAGCGGCCTGCATCAACTGGTCGTCGTCAAGAGGCCTGACTACCGCCGGAATCTTGCGAAGTCCCAGGAGTTGAGCCGCCCTCCAACGCCGTTCGCCTGCAATGATTTGAAACCGGTCCCCGACCTGGCGAACCGCAATGGGCTGAACGAACCCGTTCACCTCCAGGGAGCGCGCCAATTCCCGAAGCCGCTCCTTGTCAAAGATCTCTCGAGTCTGGAAGGGATTGGGTTCAAGCAGCGCCACCTCCAGCTCGCGCAGGCTCGTATCCAACTCGGGCTTGGCTGCCCCCAGCAGCGCGCTAATTCCCCTTCCGAGCGCCTTTCGTTCCATGATCGATCACCTCCAGAGCCAATTGTATATAGCTGCCGGCCCCCTTGGACTTCACATCGTAGAGAATGATGGGCTTCCCGTGACTGGGCGCTTCCGCCAGGCGAACATTCCTCGGGATGACGGTCCGGAACACCTGGCCCGCAAAGAACGCGCGCAGGTCCGCAGCCACCTGCCGGCTGAGATTGGTGCGCTCGTCAAACATGGTCAATAGAAACCCCTCCACGGACAACCCCGGATTCCATTGCCGGCGAACCTGCACCAGCGTCTCCAGCATCTCCGAGACTCCTTCCAGGGCAAAATACTCGCACTGGATGGGAATCAGGATGGAGTCTGCCGCCACCAGGGCGTTCAGGGTCAGGAGATTCAGTGAGGGGGGACAATCGAGCAGGACAAACCGGTACTTACCACGGAGAGGGGCGATCGCCTCTTTCAAACGAAACTCGCGACGGTCGACGTCAACCAGTTCCACCAGTGCACCGGTCAGGTTCTGATCGGCCGGAACGACGTCCATCCCCTCCAATTCGGTCTGGAGCACGCCCTGTTGCCAGCGGATCTCTCCCGACAGGAGATGATAGAGGCTCTTTCTGGAGGGGTTTTTGGCAAAACCCAAGCCGCTGGTGGCATTGGCTTGGGGGTCGCAGTCCACCAGCAGCGTTTTCATCTCGGCTGCGGCCAGGGATGCGGCCAGGTTAATGCCGGTGGTGGTTTTCCCAACACCACCCTTTTGGTTGGCGATGGCGATGACTTTCGCCAAGGGGGCCCTTTGAGCTCAGAACGATTGCAAGGAGTTCCGACTGCGAATGTTTCCCGTCTTGACACGATGGAAGCAGAACACTACTAACAAAACCGCCGGTAAAACTCAACCGATTCGTCTTGCGCCGCCTGGATGTTTCACGTGGAACATTGTCTCTCCAATTAACACGGAAGCTGCCCGTGTGGAACATTCCCGGGAAAACACCCACTTCCGCGTCGGCTTGATCCTCAGCCAGTCCATTGGTGTTTATTCGTGTCCATTTGTGGTTCGTCGTTCTCCGTAGTGCCTTTCTTCGTGACCCTTTGTAGACACCCCGCCGATGTTTCACGTGGAACATTGGTTTTCCCTGATGCCGCTCACCAACAGTCGTTGCCGACTCCAGGGAACCTGTAGGGGAACCCCCCAATTGACTCCCGGCAATTGCTGTAACTCACCGTTCCAAATCCTGCTGGTGGTGAAGAGCACCACCTTCACCCTGCCCTGAATCAATCTGTCACACCAGGCCAGCTTGGTTCGAACGGCGCCCAGGCCCCGCAATGTAACCGTGCGAGGGGCCTGGGCGAAATCCCCGGGGCGGCATTCCTCCAACCGCTTGCAGATCACGGCCGCGCCCTCCAGTCCCAACCGGCGTCGCACCGTTTCCAGGAAGCTGGCCCTTTTCCTCCGCGGCTCCAGAAGATACACATCAAGTTCCGGACGGTATATCTTCAATGCCATCCCCGGGAACCCTGCGCCGGAGCCCACGTCCAGCAACGGCCCGTCCTGCTCGGCCAGCAAAGGAGACGCCAGAAAAGATTCCGCGAACAGGTCTCTCAGAATATCTTCCCTACCTCGGAGTCCAGTCAGGTTTACCTTCCGATTCCACTGCTCCAACAGGCCAAGGTAGGCTTCCACCCTGTCCGCCATAAGTCCTTTACAGTCAATTCCCCACGGGCCCAGAAGGCTTTCTGGCCCGTGGAATTCGGAGGAAACGCCGGCGGACATTCGCTAACCTGAGCCCTGGTGTTCCGGCTTCTGAGACAGGACGCCCGCTTATCGCTTGCGCCGATCTATCTCGAGATGGACGTGGATGATGGCAAGCGCCGCCGGCGTCACCCCCGGAATCCGACTGGCCTGACCGATGGTCACCGGCCGGATTCGGGAGAGCTTCTCCACAATTTCGCGCGAAAGGCCGGCGATGTTGCCATACTCGAAATCAGCAGGCAGCGCCCTGGCCGAGGACCGTCTTATCTTTTCGATGTCTGCTTTCTGTTGCCGCAGATATCCCTCATACTTGATTTCCGTCTCCACACTGCGCAACTCTTCCGCGCTCAACTCCTGCCGCAGAGTTCCGGGAAGCTCCGAGAGCAACTGACCGATGCGGAATTCCGTGCGCTTCAGGGCCTCTCTTGCCGATATCCTGCCACTCCCCACCGGAATGCGCAATTCCATCAGGACGGCTCTCAACTTCTGCATGCGCTGCTGCTTGGCCTCGTAATTCTCCAGATCGCGCCTCCCGATCAATCCCAACTCCCCTCCGAGAGGAGTCAGCCGCCGATCCGCGTTGTCGATCCTCAACTGCAGGCGGAATTCAGCCCGGGAGGTGAACATTCGATAGGGCTCGTCGGTTCCCTTGGTGACCAGGTCATCGATAAGGATTCCAATATAGGCCTCATCCCGTCCCAGCACGACCGGGTCCTCTCCCTTCACCCAGCGGGCCGCGTTGATCCCGGCCATGAGCCCCTGGCAGGCAGCCTCCTCATAGCCGGTGGTCCCATTGATCTGGCCTGCATGAAACAATCCGGCCACGCGCTTGGTCTGCAGGGACGGAAACAGCTCTCGGGGGTCCACGTAGTCATACTCAATGGCGTATCCCGGCCGAATCAACTCTGCCTGTTCCAGGCCCCGGATGGATCGGACCATCTCCATCTGGACATCGGGCGGCATGCTGGTCGAGAGCCCGTTGATGTAGATCTCGTTGGTGCCGAGCCCTTCCGGTTCCAGAAAAATCTGATGCCGCGGCCTTTCGGGAAATTTCACCACCTTGTCCTCGAAGGAAGGACAGTAGCGCGGCCCAATCGATTGAATCCGTCCACTATATAGCGGTGACCGGTTCAGATTATCCCGGACCACCTGGTGCGTCCGTTGATTGCTGTAGGCGATGAAGCAGGACACCTGCGGTTGGTCTATCCGATTGGTTCTAAAGGAGAACGGTGTGGGGTCCTTGTCCCCTTTCTGCTCTTCGGCCAACCCGAAGTCGATCGTCCGCCCATCCAGGCGCGGTGGCGTTCCCGTCTTCATGCGCCCCCAACTGAAACCCATGCCCTTGATCGATTCCGCCAGCGGGACCGACGGCGATTCACCGCTGCGGCCGGCTGCACTCTTCCGCTCTCCGATATGGATCAGCCCGTTCAAGAAGGTGCCGGTGGTCAACACCACGGCCCGGGCGCCCACTCGGCGACCGTCCGCCAATTCGACTCCGCAGACTCGCCCGTTCTCTCTCACAATCTCCACAACCTCTGCCTGCTTGATTCCGAGGCGGGCTTCACCCTCCAGCAAACGCCGCATGGCGACACGATACCGTTGCTTGTCAGCCTGGGCTCTCGGCGACCACACGGCCGGCCCGCGGCTGCGGTTCAACATCCGAAACTGAATCCCGGTCCGATCGATCACCTCTCCCATCACGCCGCCCATGGCATCCAGTTCGCGCACCAAGTGGCCCTTGGCGATACCCCCGATGGCGGGATTGCAGGACATCTGCGCGATGAGGTCGGCATTCATGGTGTAGAGCGCGGTATCCAAGCCCATCCGCGCCGCCGCCACTGCCGCCTCCACGCCGGCATGCCCGCCGCCGATCACTACCACATCATGGTCTTGAAAGGTGCCGCTACCCATCTCTCGTCCCCTCCGGCGGCTTTCCCGGGGTCACTTGCCTACACAAAACGTCTGAAAGATGCGTCCCAGAATATCCTCAATGCCCGTCTCTCCGGTCAGTTGGTTCAGCGCTCTCAAGCCTGCGTGCAAATCCAGCAATATGACTTCGTGAGGCAATCCCTGCTCGACAGCGCCGGCCGCCCGCCTCAACGCCCTCAAGGCCTCCCCGATCCGTTCCTGCTGGCGGAGGTTGGTGACCAGCGACCCTCCCTGCTCCACCGCCTCTCCCTGCCCCAGGTCCTCCAGCAGCACCTGCCGCAAGCTTTCCACGCCTTCTCCGGTCAAGGCCGAAACCCGGACCACGGGCGCCTCGATATCCCCCAACCTCTCGCCAGACAATCGCTGCGGCAAGTCGATCTTGTTGATGACCAGGCAACAAGCCTGCTGTTTCAACTCCTCCAACAACCTGCGGTCCTCTTCGGTGTGTTCGGCCGATCCGTCCAGCACCAGTAGCAACCTGTCGGCATCGGCCAACACCTCACGGGTCTTGTCGATTCCGATGCGCTCCACCGGATCGGTCGAGCTTCGAATCCCTGCCGTATCCAGCCAGCGTACCGGAATTCCTCCCAAGTGAGCGTCTTCCGCAACCACGTCGCGGGTGGTTCCGGGACGTTCGTTGACAATGGCACGCTCCTGCCTCAGCAAGGTGTTGAAAAGAGTAGACTTGCCCACGTTGGTGCGGCCGACCACGGCTACCGTGATCCCGCCGCTCAGCAACCGTCCCCGCCCAAATCCGACCTCCAACTCCTGCAACGCGGCAATCACCGGCTGCAACTGGTCCCGTATCGCTTCCTCAGCCAGAACCGGCACGTCGTCGTCGGCAAAGTCGATGCCGGCTTCCAGCAACGAGATCAACCTCACCAGCAATTCCTTGATCGGCTTAACCCGCCGAGACAGCGATCCCTCGGCCTGCTGGCGGGCCACTCGTGCCTGAAACAGTGTCTTGGCCTCGATCAGGTCCCGAATCGCCTCCGCCTGCACCAGGTCGATTCTGCCCCGCAGGAAGGCTCGCAGCGTGAACTCGCCCGGCGTTGCCATCCGGGCGCCGGCTTCCAGCAAGGCTGCCATCACCGCCTCGAGCACCACCGGACTGCCATGACAGCCGATCTCCACCACGTCTTCGGCAGTAAAGGATCGTGGGGCCCGAAAATAGGTCACCATGGCCTGGTCCAGAACCTCCCCGGTTTTTGGGCATCGTATGCTGCGCAATCGGGTGGTCCGATCCCGAAGACCATTGCCCCGGCAGCCGCAGACAGCCTCCACGATCCTTCGGGCGTCTCCCCCGCTCAAGCGAATCACCCCGATTCCGCTCTTGCCCTTCGGGGTCGCAATGGCTGCTATGGTGTCGTCAATCAAGGTGGGCATGATTGCTGCCTGCCAGATTCTGAGATGCGATGGCGCCTGCCTCCGGTGCTAAGCAGAGTCCGATCCGCATCCTTGGGCCAGGATTCCCGCAAGGTCTAGAACCAATTGCACTTATACAAGAGGGCTGCTCGTTGGGTGCCGTTGTGGCGCTGTCGGGGAGGCTACAGGTTGCCGCCGCCTGAGCGGCTCGGGAGCGCGGATCTAGCGACTATCTGGGATGGATGACGACCTTCCTGAATTCGCCGTACCCCTCACTTTCCGTGCGGATGGCTTCGTCTTCAGCGACGGCCAGGTGGACGATGCGTCGTTCCTCCGGAGACATGGGATTCAACGGAAAGGGTGTGCCCAGCCGCTTCACCTGCTCGGCGGCGGTAACCGCCATGAGCTGCAGCTCCTCGGTCCGCACCGAACGATACCCCTCGGAATCCAGCACAATTCGCCACCCGCTGCGTTCAAACATGCGGTTGCACAGGGACTCCAGGGCCTGAAGGACCGCTGCCGAACGAGCCAGCAGAATCCCCCGATCCTCTCCGGTGAAGTTCACCTCTACCTGGTTGTCCCGTTCCGCCACCTCGAAGGACAGCTTCAGGCCTGCCGAACGAACAAAAAGATTCAGAAACTCCTGCAGAGTCATCGGTTTGCTCAACGCGCCGACCGCGCCTTTCTTCTCTTGGACCTGCGGGGCACAGCTTTGGTCTCCGGCTTCGTCTGCTCCACCTTGGCTGCGTTCTTGCCGCCCCCTGCCTCTTGCTTCGCCGCCGCTCCGGGACCAAAGCGATTCATGGCCAACTGCTGAACTATATTGACGAGATTGCTGGTAAACCAGTAAAGCACCAATCCGCTGGACTGAGTGGCCATCATGAAGCCGAAGATCAAGGGCATGAAGAGCATCATCTTGGCCTGCAACGGGTCCGCCGACGGCATCGGGGTCAACTTTTGAGTCAACATCATCGAGCCGACCATGAGCACAGGCAGCACATAGGTCGGGTCCGGCGCCGACAAATCCTGAATCCATGCAAAAAAGGGCGCCTGCCGCAATTCGATGGCCACGTTCAACAGGCTGTAAAAGGCAAAGAGAAACGGCATTTGCAGCAACAGGGGCAGGCACCCTCCCAACGGGTTCACACCGTGCTCCTTGTACAGCGCCATGACTTCGCTGTTCATCTGCTGGCGCTTGGGATCGGTGGGCTTGAGCTTCTTGTACTTCTCCTGGATGGCCTTTATTTTGGGTTGAACCTTCTGCATCTTCTGGGACGCGGTAACCGACTTGTAACGCAGCGGAAACAGCGCCGCATTGATGACGATCGTCAGCAGGATAATGGAAACTCCATAGTTCCCCACAGCGTCGTAGATCCACTTGAGACCGACAAACAGCGGCTTGCACAGGAAAGCAAACCATCCGTAGTCGATCAACTCCCGCAACTCTTCGGGCAGGACCTCGGTGTCCTTGGGACCCACGAACAGTCTGAAACGTCCATCGGACGCCGCGCTGTACACCCCTGCCCTGAGGGATTGCGCGTCCGCTGCCTCGGCCGCTGGTCCCGTGTCCCGGGCCAAGTGGATCCGGTGGAGGCCGCTCGGCCCAACCGGCAGAAACACCGCCGCAAAGTAGTGATCTTCCACTCCCAGGAACCTGAATCGGCCCTCCATTTCCTGCTTGCTTTCGAGGTCCCCGGAATCCATCCGTTCGATCGCCTCCTGGTCCCGGTAGAACAACTGGCGCTCTGCCCAGGTGTTTTTGAGGGTGGCGTCCCCGAATCCCCCCTGCCACAGCAGAAAATAATCCACCGGACGACCGTCGACGGAGACCTCGCAACGGATCTCCACCTCGTAAGAGCCCGACCGAAAGGCCAGGGTCTTCACCACCTCGACACGACCGTCCGCATATAGGAACCGGAGTTGTCCAGAGGCCGCTCCGCCGCCGCTCAGATCGACATTCTTGGGGGATTCGCTGGAAAAAAGCGCGGTTCTGAGGAGTTCCGCGGCATCGGGCGCATGATCGACCATCAAGGCCAGGGGAAATACGCCCTGCGGCGAATCGGCCGTGTCGATGAGATTCAACGGTTCGCCATTGGCGTCAAGGTACCGCTTCAGCACCCATTCCTTCACCACGGCTCCCCGGTTGGAAATCGACAGCTTGTACAGGTCGGTTTCCACCGAGTATACCTGCTCCTTGACGGCTTTCCGGGTCCCGGGAACACCCGGTTCCGACCTTTCCCGGTGCATCCGGGGAAGCGCCGCCACCGGCGCCGGCTCGGGTTCCGGCGCAGGACTTGCAGGCTCTACATCCGCATCCGCGGTTGGCGCAGAGGGTTCGGGTTGGAGGTGTGGCTCCAGAAAGTAGCGGGACGCCAGCAGAACGAGGAAGGAAAGAGCAATGGCTAAGAGAAAGTCTCTGTTCATCGGCGATCCGACTATTCAAGCGGGTCGTAGCCGCCTCGGTGAAGCGGATGGCAACGCGCAATTCGCCTCATAGCGAGCAGTGTCCCTCTCAAGAGACCATATCTACTGATGGCTTGATAGGAATATTCCGAGCAGGATGGCCAGAACCGGCAAGCTGGAGGTAGAAGCGGCGAAACAAACTGCTTGTAGCAGCAAATGATGCCGAGTACGCCTCTCTTGAGGAGTTCCAAGGATCCTCGTCAAATGTCCCAGAAGACGGTGCACTTCAGAAAAGACCGATCGAGCTCCCACCGATGCTGCCCCGGGCCTCGGATGTACCACCACATCGACGCCACATTCGGCCAAACGGGCCCTGTTCAGGCGTATGGCCTCTCTGATACGACGCCGCAGCAGGTTTCTCCTGACGGCTTTACCCAGTTTACGGCCGACCGAGACGCCAAAGCGGGGATGTCGAATGCCGTTCCTCAAATAGAATAGTTGAATCTGGCGGCCGCGAAGCGCCTTGCCGCCGGAATACACCCGCCGGTATTGCTCAGCCGTCAACAGGCGGCTCGATTTTGGAAAACTGCAGTCCAAGGCCCTACGCCATCAGGGAGTCAAACGCTTGCGGCCCTTGGCACGACGGCGTTTGAGAATGAGCCGCCCCGACCTGGTCCTCATTCGAGCTCTGAAACCGTGGGTCTTGGCGCGCTTGCGATTGTTGGGACGAAAGGTCGGCCGCATAGGTACCCCGAAGGATCGTCTCCTTTGCTCCAGTCCAAGGCCACTTCTTATAGCACAGGCCTTTTTGGACTGTCAATCCAACAGGGCGGCTCCGCCCACCCTCAAAGGATGCTTTTGAGTTGAACCCCTAGCCCCTGCTGTGGTATCTTTTACCGGTTTTCAACAACCTCTTTTTTGTTCTTTATTTGTCTGTTTAAACGTTATTTTATTACATTATACGAATAGGCTCTCTCCCTGAAGCTCAGGCAGGAATTGGCAAGCCCTCTCCCTATGAATGCTTGGCAACAGATCTTGAAGTGCGTCGAGAACAAACTCAACAAGCAGACCTACACAACCTGGTTCAAGCCCACCCAGTTCCAGAGTTTGCAGGCCGACAACACCCTCCACGTGACCGTCCCCAACCGGAATTTTGAAAGCTGGATGGTGGAGCACTTCTCCGAGATTCTCGAGGACGCAGCTCGCGAGTCGCACTTTGAAAACCTCAAGATTCGCTTCCACGCCAAGAACGCCGACCACTCCGAGCGCGCCCCGAAAGATCCTCCGTACCAAAGGGAACTAGATTTCACCGCCGATGAGAACCTGCTGAACCCCAAGTACACCTTCGATCGATTTGTGGTCGCCTCCTGCAACCAGTTCGCCCATGCCGCCGCCCGGGCCGTCGCCGAGGCTCCGAGCCGCATCTATAACCCGCTTTTCATCTACGGGGGCGCGGGTCTGGGAAAGACCCACCTGATGCAGGCCGTAGGTCACAAGGTCCGGTCGATCGACAAGGCAGCTCGCTTGAGCTACGTGTCCTCCGAAAAGTTCACCAACGAGGTCGTCAACGCCATTCGCTACGACAAGACCTTGGCCCTACGGGAAAAATACAGGAACGTTGACGTGCTTCTCGTTGATGACATTCACTTTATCTCCGGAAAGCAGGCGACCCAGCAGGAGTTTTTTCATACCTTCAACACGCTCTACGATGCCCAGAAGCAAATCGTACTCTCCAGCGACCTTCTTCCAAAAGAGATTCCGGATATTCAGAACCGGTTGACCTCGCGCCTTGAGTGGGGTTTGATAGCCGACATTCAAATGCCCGATCTGGAAACCAAGGTCGCGATCCTGAAAAAGAAGGCGGAATTTGAAAATTGTGAACTCCCGGACAACGTGGCCTTTTTCATTGCCAGCAAGATCGAGTCGAACATCAGGGAACTCGAGGGATCCCTGAACCGGTTGATCGCCTTCAGTTCCCTGACCGGAGAGCCCATCTCTCTTGGAATGGCCCAAAGGGTCCTGAAGAACACCCTGAAGACCAGGGAGAAAACCGTCTCCATCGAGCGCATTCAGAAGGTGGTCGCCGACTACTTCAGTGTCAAGGTTTCGGCTCTGAAGGCCAGGAGCAATTCGAAAGCGATCACCCAACCGCGACAGATCGGGATGTACCTCTGCAGAAACCTGACATCCGCCTCACTGCCCGAGGTCGGCCGCGCCTTCGGCGGCAAGCACCACACGACCGTCATGCACTCCATCAGGAAAGTAGAGGCCAAGCGATCCAGCGAAAAAGATTTCAACAGCCTGATTGACATGTTTCTGGAGTCATTGGAATGAGTCAGCGCGTTTTCCACAAGAAGTACCGGCAAGACACCTGTGGAAAACCTGTGGATTTCTTCGGGAGCCCCTTTTTCCGCTCGTTTTCCACGGAGTTCTCCAGAGGCTTTTACACAGGCTTTATCGTTGAAAAGACACCACATCCGGGCTTTTTCCTCGTTTTCAACAACACTACCAACACTACGATGGGTTATTACTAAAAATAAATCTCATGGAATTTACAGTTAGAAAATTGGACATTCTGCAAGAGGTCGGATTGACCCAGGGAGCTGTCGAGAAGAAGACGACAATCCCCATTCTGGCCAATCTGTTGTTGGATGCCGGTTCGGGCGAACTCAAACTTGCCGCTACCAATCTTGATCTGGGAATCAAGAGTTCATGCGTGGCAAAGGTTGAAGAACCCGGCGCCGTCACGACGCCGGCCAAGAACCTCATGGATATCCTTCGGTCTCTGCCCGACGAGGAAGTCCGGGTCAAGAAACTGGAAAACAACTGGCTGAGGATCGAGTGTGCTTCGGCCTCATTCAAGCTGGTAGGTTTGCCGACCGACAATTTCCCTACGCTGCCGGCGTTTGGGACGGCTTTGGCGGAGATTTCCGCCAGAGACTTGCTCGGCCTGATCAACAAGACCATCTTTTCGGTGGCTGAAGAAGAAGTCCGCTTCGCACTCAACGGGGCTCTTCTTTTGATCAAGCCCTTGAGCCTGACCATGGTTGCAACCGACGGCCACCGATTGGCGCACGTGGAGAGGCCGGCCAATTTCGAGCACTTATCCAGCGAAATCAGTGCCCTGATTCCGAAAAAAGCCCTGGCGGAGTTGCAGCGGTTGTTGTCGGAAGCGGGAGAAAAGGACACGGTCAGCTTCGGCCAGGATGAGACCCACCTGTTCTTTCAATTGGGCAAGCGTTTGCTGGTGTCCCGAATGGTGACGGGGCAATTCCCCAATTTTGAAGCGGTGCTTCCCAAAGAGAACCATCGGAGCGTCGTGCTGGACCGTGAGGAATTGGCCACTGCCATCAGGAGGGTGTCGCTGTTGGCCGACAACAAATCTCACACGGTCCAGCTTGTATTGGACAACAACAAACTCGAGATCCGATCGAGCAACACCGAACTCGGAGAAGCCAGGGACGAGCTGGATGCCGATTATTCCGCCGGAAAGATCGACATCGGTTTCAACTGCCAGTACCTTCTGGATTTTCTCGCGGCTACCGAGGATCCCTCCGTAAGCCTGGATTTCAAGGACGATGAGAGCGCGGGACAACTCCGTCCCGCCAGCGCGGAGGACTATCGCTATCGGTATGTGGTCATGCCAATGAGGGTCTAGTGTCCAGTCTTGGAAGCCGGCGTACTTGACCGGGGCGGAATGATTCTCTCTCGGTTGTCCGCCAGGTTCTTTCGGAATTTCTCGGAATGCCAACTCGGTTTCTCATCGGGAACCAACTGGATCCTGGGGGGGAACGGCCATGGCAAGACGAATTTGCTGGAAGCCATCCATGTCCTGGCTTTGAGTCGGTCTTTCCGGACTCACCAATCCAGCGACCTGATTCAGTGGGAATCCGGGCAGTCCTACCTGGGAGGCGAGGTTAGAAGCCGGGACAGCGACACCTGGCTTTCCATCGAGCAAAAAGCCCTTTCGCGCAGGTATTGCGTCAATCGGTCCCGGGTGGATCTCCTGGAGTACGTTGGCCGCCTGAGCGCCGTCGTTTTTTCCACCGCCCAGGTGGAGCAGTTCAAGTCTGGCGATGCCAGTCGCCGTCGATTGCTCGATAGAGGGCTATACCCTCTTCAACCAACTCATCTGAAAAGGGTTTTGGACTACGGTCGAGTTATCAGACAGAAGAATTCTCTACTGCGGGAAGGCCCTTCCGGCTATAATAATCAAAGCCGTGATTTGTTGGACAGTTGGAACCTGCAGATAGCGGTCCTGGGAGCAAGAATCATCCAGTCACGACACGGATATATCGAAAAGATCCGGAGCAAATTACTCCTTCGCAACAACCGCTTCACCCCAGAAAACCTGACTCTGCACTACGTTGCCTCGTCCGAGGTGGATGCCGGCGCCAGCCTGGTACAGATTGAAGAACAACTGACGGCAATGCTGAACTCGGAACGTGAAAGCGAGTTTCGGGCTCGCAGGGCCTTGATCGGGCCGCACCGGGACCGCATTTCCATGGATGTGGACGGAAGGTGCATGCAACGCTTCGGGTCGGCAGGGCAGCAGAGGAGTTCATTGATCGCATACCAGCTTGCCCAGATGGAGGTCCATTTCGACCTGCGCGGGGAGTACCCGCTGTTCCTTATGGATGACCTGGATGCCGAGCTGGATGAAGCACGAATCGACAGGCTGCTGCAGGTCCTGGGGGCCAGGGCGCAATTGTTCATCACGACCAACAAGCCGGACTTCATACGAGGCCGATCGGTTGAATTCACCGCGGGCCGAGGATCGAAAGTGTTCCATGTCGAGTCGGGGCGCTTTGCGGAAGCGGCCGCAGTCCACTAGACCAATCCCAGAAGGAAGGCGCTGTTTATGAGTGAGCTTAGGGAAGCGGATCCGAAGCCTGAGCCAGGCGGGACCGGCAGGCCGCCCGGGCACAGGAAATCGAATGGCGGAGAGCTCGAATACGATGCTTCCAGCATCAAGGTGCTTGAGGGCCTGGAGGCCGTTCGAAAGCGTCCGGCCATGTATATCGGTTCCACTCGCGAGGAAGGGTTGCACCACCTGGCCTACGAGGTGGTGGATAACTCCATCGATGAAGTGCTGGCGGGGTACTGTGACCAGGTGGATGTAACCATCCACGTGGACAACTCCATCACGGTGGTGGATAACGGTCGGGGCATCCCGGTCGACTACCACGAGGGGGAAAAGAAATCGGCGGCGGAAGTCGTGATGACGACGCTCCACTCGGGCGGAAAATTCGACGACAACAGCTACAAGGTCTCGGGGGGCCTGCACGGAGTGGGGGTCTCCTGCGTGAATGCCCTGGCCGAGGAACTGGAGCTGGAGATCTGGAGGAACTCCAGGGTCTACCAGCAGTCCTACCGGCGCGGGCGGCCGCTGGCTCCCCTGCAGGAGACCGGGCGGACCGATCGCCGGGGTACCAAGATCACCTTCAGACCGGATTCCACCATCTTCGATACCCTGGATTTTCACTTCGACACCTTGTCTCAGCGGCTGCGCGAACTTTCCTTTCTGAACAAGGGCGTGGTGATCACGGTCACCGACGAACGGACCGACAAGACCAACCAGTTCAAATACGCCGGTGGGATTTCCGAATTCGTCAAGCACCTGAACCGGAACAGGACGGTGTTGCATCGTCCGCCGATTCACTTCGAGGCCGAGCGGGAGACATCCGGCGGGGAGTTGATTCGCCTGGAGGTGGCCATTCAGTACAACGACGGCTACGCCGAGAATGTCTTTTCCTTTGCAAACAACATCAACACCGTCGACGGAGGCACCCACCTCTCGGGCTTCCGGTCGGCGCTCACCCGGTCCATCAACAGCTACGGGCAAGCATCGGGCCTCTTCAAGGATCTCAAGGAAAACCTCAGCGGCGATGACGTCAGGGAAGGCCTGTCCGCCGTCATCAGCGTCAAGTTGCCTCAGCCGCAGTTCGAGGGCCAGACCAAGGGCAAGCTCAACAGCGACATCAAGGGCCTGGTGGAGGCCTTCATCAACGAGCACCTGGCGGACTACCTGGAAAAAACACCGGCGGTGGCGCGAAAGATCATTCTCAAGGCCGTGGAGGCTGCACGGGCTCGTGAGGCCGCCCGCAAGGCGCGGGAGTTGACCCGGCGCAAGGGGGCCCTGGATTCAGCGTCCCTGCCCGGAAAGCTGGCCGACTGCCAGGAAAAGGATCCGGCTCACTGCGAGATCTTTATCGTCGAGGGCGATTCCGCCGGCGGTTCGGCCAAGCAGGGCCGGGATCGGAAGTTCCAGGCGATTCTGCCCCTGAAGGGAAAGATCCTCAACGTGGAAAAAGCCCGCTATGACAAGATGCTGGGACATGAGGAAATCCGGGCGATGGTTACGGCTCTCGGTACCGGAATCGGCAGCGACGACTTTGACGTGGCCAAGCTTCGCTACCACAAGATCATCATCATGACCGATGCCGACGTGGACGGCTCCCACATCCGCACGCTGTTGCCGACCTTCTTTTTCCGCCAAATGCTGGGGTTGATCGAGAAAGGACACGTCTTTATCGCCCAGCCGCCTCTGTTCAAAGTCAAGAAAAGGCGGAAGAACTGGTACGTCAAGGACGAAAAGTCCATGACCAGGGAGCTCATGCGCGGCGCCACCGAAGACCTGGGCGTCCGGGTGGGAAAGACGGGACAAGTTCTCCACAC
>JAPPFQ010000104.1:0-8353 GCA_028875135.1 Acidobacteriota bacterium | reverse complement strand
CCGCCTGAACTCGTTCCTGGAAAAGCTGGTGGACTTTCGCAAGTTCTTCGGCAAGCTTGAAAAGCGGTTGGGTGATCGAGCCTTGGTCGAGACGCTGCTGCAAGGCGGCCTTCAAAACAGGAGGCAACTCAGGGATGAGGCCTTTCTCACCGGTCTGCTGGAGCCGATCCGGGAGCTGGGCTACCAGCCCAAGGTCGTGCGGGATCCGGAGCACAGCCTCTTCAAGCTGGTCATCCCGGCCAGAACCGACAACGGCGCCTCAGGCAGAGTGATCGACCTTCAGTTCGTCACCCTTCCTGAGTTCAAGAACGCCGTGAGCCTCAAGCGTGCCTTCGAGGAAGTGGATCAACCTCCATTCGTGATCGACGGCAAGGACGACTCCACGGTCGAACTGGCCAGTCGAGACGAACTGCTGGACGCCGTAATCGCTTTGGGGAAAAAGCAGTTCCAGATTCAGCGATACAAGGGGCTGGGCGAGATGAATCCTGAGCAACTGTGGGAAACCACCATGGATCCGGAGGCGCGCTCGCTGCTGCAGGTACGGATTGAAGACGCAGTGGAAACCGATGAAGTCTTCACCATTCTCATGGGAGATGCCGTCGAGCCCCGCCGCCGGTTTATCGAAGACAACGCCCTGGACGTCAAGAACCTGGATGTGTAGCCCGCATTTTCCATGGGCTCACGCCCACGGCCAAGTGCTGCCGCCGCTTCGCGGCTTACTGGCGCCATCGGGGCGCCTGTGTCAACAGTGCGTCTCCTGGTGAGAAATACCTCTTAGGCCGCAGTGACGCCGTTTTGGCGCCACCTCCAAGCCGGACAAGGTCGACCCGAGATCCTCATGGAAAGCTCAATACCTCTCAATCAAGCGCCGGTCAACATCGAAGAGGAGATGAAGCGCTCCTACCTGGACTATTCCATGAGCGTGATCATCGGGCGGGCGCTGCCGGACGTTCGGGATGGACTCAAGCCGGTCCATCGCAGGATCCTGCACGGCATGCGGGAGATGGGGCTGACGCCCAACAAGCCCTATCGCAAGTGCGCCAAGATCGTCGGGGAGGTCATGGGCAACTTTCACCCTCATGGAGATAACGCCATCTATGACGCCCAGGTGCGCATGGCTCAGCACTTCGCCATGCGCTACCCGCTGGTGGACGGCCAGGGCAACTTCGGATCGGTGGACGGGGACCCGCCGGCGGCCATGCGCTACACCGAGGCCCGGCTGGCCGGCATTGCCCGGGAGATTCTGGCCGACATCGAAATGGACACGGTGGATTTCGTTCCCAACTACGATGAGAGCCAGCTCGAGCCCGCCTGCCTGCCTACCCGGATTCCCAACCTGCTTGTGAACGGGTCGGCCGGCATCGCGGTGGGGATGGCCACCAATATCCCCCCGCATAACCTGACCGAGGTGATCAACGCCGTGATTCGCCTGGTGGAGAAACCCGACGCCACGCTGGAGGAACTGTCAAAGATCGTGCCGGGGCCGGACTTCCCCACCGGCGGCGTGATCTACGGCAGGGAAGGCATCGCCCGGGCCTACGCCACCGGTCGGGGCTCCATCGTCATCCGGGCCAAGGCCGCCATCGAGACGCAGGCCCGCGGCGAACGCCCCATGATCGTGATCACGGAAATCCCGTTTCAGGTCAACAAGGCCAAGCTGATCGAAAAGATTGCGGACCTGGTCCAGACCAAGAGAATCGACGGCATCGCCGACCTGCGCGACGAATCGGACCGTGAGGGCATGCGCATCGTGGTGGAGTTGCGGCGCGGCGAACAGCCTGAAGTCATCTTGAACAACCTCTACAAGCTCACGCCCATGCAGAGCAGCTTTGGCGTGATCATGCTGGCCATCGCCGACGGCCAACCGCGGGTTCTGAACCTGGTGGATGCCCTGCGGAGCTTTGTGAATCACCGCAGCGAGGTGATTCGGCGCCGCAGCCGCTTCCTGTTGAAAAAGGCCGAAGAGAGGGCCCACATCCTGGAGGGGCTCTTCAAGGCGCTGGACCACATCGACCGGGTGATCCGGATCATCCGCCGGTCCAGGTCTCCCCAGGAAGCCCGGGACCGCCTGATGGCTGAATTCGCGCTCTCCGCAGTCCAGGCCCGCCATATCCTGGATATGCAGTTGCGTGCCCTCACCAGCCTGGAGCGGGAAAAGCTGGATCAGGAGTATGCCGAGCTGTCCAGGCAAATCGCCGAACTCCGGGAGATCCTTTCCAGCGACGTCGCCCTGAAGAAGCTTCTGGTGCAGGAACTCAAGGCCGTCCGCAAGCAATATGGGGACGAGCGTCGCACGGCCATCGTGGACGAGGCGGCCGAAATCACGCTGGAGGACCTGATCGCTGTCGAGGACGTGGTGGTCACCGTGAGCCATACGGGGTATCTGAAGCGAACCCCCATCAGCATCTATCGCATGCAGCACCGCGGCGGCAAGGGACGTATCGGGATGCGCACCCGGGACCAGGACTTTGTCGAGACCCTTTTTGTGGCTTCAACCCACAGCTATCTGCTGATCTTCACCAATCAGGGAAAGATTCACTGGCTCAAAGTCTACGAGATTCCGGATGTGGGCAGCAGCGGCAAGGGCAAGGCCATCGTCAACCTGGTCAAATTCTCCCACGGCGAAAAAGTTGCGGCCATGCTGCCGGTCACCGAGTTTGCCCAGGACCAGTACGTGATGTTCGCCACTCGGTGGGGAACAGTCAAAAAGACCCGGCTGGATGCCTTCAGTCGCCCGATGGCGCGATGGATCCATGCCATCAAGTTGGACGAAGGAGATGAGTTGATCGGCGCCGAGCTGACCTCGGGTGACGACCAGATTTTCTTGGGAACCCACAACGGCAAGTGCATCCGCTTCAGCGAGTCGGATGTCAGGCATATGGGGCGGACAGCACGCGGAGTCAAAGGCATCAAGTTGGTGCGGGGTGACTATCTGGTGGGCATGACGGTGGGTGGGGATGAAGGGTTGATCCTGTCGGTCAGCGAGAACGGCTACGGCAAGCGCACGCCGATCGGCGCCTACCGCTTTGTGTCCCGAGGCGGCCAGGGCGTCATCAACATGAAGACCACCGAACGCAACGGGAAAGTGCTGGCCATCATGAAGGTGAACGAGAATTCTGAAATTATCCTCATTACCGCCCAGGGGAAGCTGATCCGCCTGGAAGCCGCGGCCATCAGGGCCGTGGGCCGAAGCACCCAGGGTGTGAAGCTGATGGATCTCCTCGAGGGAGATCAGGTATCAGCCGCCTGTCTGATCACCAATCAGTCGGAAAAACTGCAGGACGGCCAATCCACCGTGGTGCACTGACCGACACGCCAGCCTGCATCCAACCACCCATCAAGCGGTTTCCACCCGCTCTTTCTTCCGGTTCCACTTCAGGTACTTCCGACGGCGGAAGGACTGCACGCCCATGGCCGTGACCACGGTGCCGTAGTAGCCCAGCATGACGTCGCACTTCAGCGACTCTCCCACGCGAATCGCATTCTGCAGGTTCTGATGGTGCAGCCGGATGTCCTCGCCTCCCGTCCTGCGGTAGACCTTGGACCAGGTCTCCTGAGCTCTAAACTCACCCGGCTTGACCCGGTCTTCCAGGCTTTCCGACTGAGGTGTGATCACAAAGCCGGTCCGGGTGAAGCGGAGGGTGGCCTTGTGGCCGCGAATCACGTGGGCCACCTTGAAGTCGTTGGCCATGGAGGAGATCAGGGCCACCGTGGGGCCTCCGGGGTAGTCGCAGAGCATGTTGAAGGTGTCGGGGATCTGGGCGACGCTTTGGGTGAACTGCCAGGTCCCGCCGCTGGCAACCACCCGATCCGGGAAAGTCAACCCGGCCGCCTTGATGATCCGGGTCACGCGGTGGACGAAGAGGTCGGTTGCGACGCCGCCGGAATAGTCCCAGTAGCGTCGCCACTGGAAGAAACGGCGCGGGTCCCAGGGGCGCTTGGGGGCCGGACCCTGCCAGGCCTTCCAGTCCAGATTGGTCCGCGGATCGGCGTCCGGGTCGATGTCGTAGGCCCAGAAGTCGTCGGTATAGTTTCGGGAGTAGTCGATCTGAGCCATGACCAGTTTCCCCAGGACTCCCTCCCGGATATAGCGGCCGGCGACCTCGTAGGATTCGTCCGACATGCCCTGCACCCCTACCTGCAGCTTCAGCTTTGAGCGCCGCACCCGTCGAACCACCTCCTTGGCCTGCCGGATGGTCTGGGTCATGGGCTTCTCCAGGTAGATGTGCTTGCCGGCATCCAGGGCGTCCAGAGTCATGCGGTGGTGCCAGTGCTCGGGAGTGGCGATCAGGACGTAGTCCAGCTCCTTTTGGGCCAGAAGGGTCCGGTAGTCGGAGTAGGGAGTGCCGCCGGTCAGAGCGGCGGCGGCATCCAGGCGTTTGCGAAAGACGTCGCAAACCGCCGCCACCTTGATGTTGGCGCTGTCCTGCATGCCCAGCAGAGCCTTCATGTGGGAGTTGCCCATGCTGCCGCAACCGATGACCCCGACCAGAAGGCGCTCATTGGCCCCCGGGACGGCCAGGGCGCTTCGGGCGTTCCAGGCCGGGGCCAGGGCGACGCCCATCCCCAGCTGTCTGAGAAATCCGCGACGATCCACTCCTGGGTCCTTCATGATGATCTCCCTCCTTGTCTGATCGCAAAATGGTTTGCCGGCGGCCGTCCGGGGATTCAAGCCGTTGACTGCGCGGCGGCGCCGGAAGGCCGAAGCAGGCGTTCCAGGTTGCCGGATAAAATGAGCCGTCTCTCGCGGGACGAGACTCCCAATCGATCCAGCGCCGCCCGCTGAGCCAGGTAGATGTCTTTTCTCCAGCCGCGGGGAAACACGGTGGAGTCGGTCCCAAACAGCAGGCGTTCGGGCCCGAAGGCCTGCTCCTCCAGCATCGTGCCGAACACCGTCTCCAGATCGATGGGCGCCGGCCCCTGCTGCATCCAGGAGTTGGAGCTGGAGGTGTCAAGGTAGAGGTTGCGGGTTTCCCGGGCCGCTTCCAGCAGGGCTGCCAGGCGGCCGCACCCGAAGTGGGGAACGATAAAGGGGACCTCCGGGAAGGCTCGAAGGGCGTTGCCCAAACGCAGGGGATCTCCGTAGCTCGGCTGGATGGCGCCGCCGCCCCCGAGTTTCTCCTGGATGACGATTCGCAGCGGGCCGACGTGGACGAAGACCATCAACCCATGGTGCCGGGCCAGCCGGCAGGTATCCAGGCAAGCCGGGTCGTCCGGGAAGAACCGGTGCATGGCCGGAAAGAGCAGCAGCCCTCGAAGCCCCTTGGCGGCAATGTCGGCGGTGGCCCTGCCGGCCTGCGGATCCAGCGGATTCAGCATCTGGAAGCCCGCGAACTTGTGCGGGAAGGCGGCAACCGCCCGGGATACGGCCTGCTGCTCGCCAGGGACGCTTCCGAAAAGGAAAGCCCGGGAAACCTGGTGACGATCCAGTTGCTCCGCCCACAACGCGGCCAGGTCTTCCGGCTCCCCGGGCGGCAGTGAGATGCCCAACCGGTGCGCCACCCGGGCGGCGGGATCCTCCAGTGCCCGGTACTCGGCGGACTGCCTCGCGTAAAAACACAGCACCTCCCGGGTAAAAAAGTGGAGGTGGGCATCACACAGAGCTTCCATGGGGGCCATAACAACAGGTGTCCTGTCTCAGAAATAAGATTACCACGGGAAATGGTGCGGCTGCAGACCGCATTAGCCTGCCTGCGCCCGGTAGGCCAGGTTGCGGAACGGAGGCCAGGGGGTGTGAATCCTGAAGGGCTGCAGGTTTCGGTAGCCCTGTTCCCGAAGGAGGGCGACCAGTTCGGCGGCGCTCCGGAGCTTGTGCGATCGACTGCCGCGCAGGATGGTGCGATTGATGGCAGCCCAGGCGTAGGGCCTGAACTCCCACAGAACGATCCTCCCCCCCGGGCGCAACAATACTCTAGCCTGGGCCAGCACCTGGCGCAACTGGGGGTCCGTCAGGTACTTGGCCACGTGGGAGAGCAGGATCACATCGAAACATTGCCGGCGGAAGGGCATCTGCAGGGCGCTGGCGACCAGAAAATGGAGCGACGGTCGCCGCGACGTCAGTCCTCGTCGGGCTCTCCGCACCATTTGGTAGGACAGGTCGATCCCGACATAGAGTTGCTCCGCCCTGACGCGGCGTTGGCTGGCCGTCAGGATCTTGCCCAGTCCCGAACCGATCTCCAATACCCGGTCATCGGGCCGGAGGCCGGAGGCCTGGACGAAGCGGCCGGCGTAGACCGTGCCGCTCAGGCTGAAAACCGTGCGCCCCAGGTGAGAAAACAGGTCCGTGCCACCGATCCAACGGTCGTAAAAGGCCTGAGCCGTAGCCTCCGACTCACTGAGACGGAGAGGCTTGCGGGAGTCGCTGCCGGCGGGCTGTGGAGGCTGTTCCATTCGGGGGAGAATCCGGAATCCGAGCCGTTTTCAGGGAAACCCTTCAGCAAACAGGGTTGAAAGTTGCTTGATATAGGGCGGAAGGCCCCACTTGTGTCAGAGCTACGCCTTATAACAGGGGGTGAGGTTTTGAAAGACCTTGGCGACGTGCTGCCGAACGGACGCCTAATAGTGTTTCAGGTTGAGGTTGGCTGCGGCGATATCGGTCACATCCACGACTGCCGCGGCGTTGACACCCATGGCAATGGCGATCGTCTCGCTGATTTCTTCCTTGGTCACACCCAGCTTGAGGGCCTTCTTGATGTGGCCCTCCAGGCAGCCCTGGCATTTGGCCGTCAGCGATGCGGATATCGCTATGAGCTCCTTGGTCTTGCGGTCCAGTCGGGATTCCTTGTAGGTCTCCGAGTAGAATTCGAAGTAGATCCTTTTCATGCGCGGAGCCAGCATGCTGTAGCTTTCGATCTTGCGAGCCGGCTCATTGTGATGAGAAGGCGTGGGGGCGTCCTCCGCAATCCGGTCAGTCTTCCTGTTCAAGTGCCAACTCCTTTGTGGGGTTTGGGGTGCCTTGGTCCGATCCCGGTGTCCAAGGGATTTTATAGCATCGAAGCGGGCGATTCCGAAGCCCTTTCGGACGCCTCTCCTGCGGCCCGGATTTCCCGGTGGCCCCGCCCCGTTCCCTGCGCCCGCGCATGACTATTGACAGGCAAGGGGCAAATCCCGATAATGCCCCTTACCTGTATGAGACCAGTAAGGAATGCTCTTCGTGGGCCGGCCGGGAAAGGGCAAGGCCGATGAAGTGTCGTTGGGAGGACATCATGTCAAAAGTCGCATCTTTGGTTCTGGCATTGTTGCTGGGGTTGGGGTTGACCGTCGATTCCTTGATTGCGGCGCCGGCGCAGGCAGATCCGAACGCAAAGGCCCGCAAGGAATACGCCGTGCTGGACAAGGCGTTGAAGGCAAACGGCTGGAAAGCGAAGGCCGATGCACTGAGGGCGTTTATCCAGGCCCACCCGGACTCGCAGTACAAGGACTACGCGCAAAAGCAAGCCCTCGCCGCCCAACAGCAGTTGGTGGTGGAGCTCTACCGGAAGAAGGACATGGCCGCGCTGGGTCCGGCGTCCGAGCAGCTGCTTCGAATGCAGCCGGGTGACGAAAATGGACTGGGAGGAGCTCTGGAGGCCTTCTACGCCGCCAAGAACTACGCCAAGGCGGCCAGGTACGGGGAGCAGCTCTACGCCAAGAAGCCCACTCCGGGAATTGCCGCGGCCTTGGCCGACTGCTACGACAAGCTGAAGGACAGCAATAAATTCGCGACCTATGCCCGGACGGTGACCGAGGGGAAAAGCGACAAGGAGGCTTTCCCCTACAACATCAAGCTCTTCGATCACTACTCCCGGCGCAGGAGTGTCGGCCGGGCGGCCGTCTACGCCCAGAAGATGCTGGCGGCTTACGGTGCTGACGAACTGCCTCCCGGCTTTACGGAGGACAGTTGGAATCAGGTCAAGGGCCAGCTCTATTCAACCCTGGGGCTGAACCACTTCAATAGAAAGCGATGGCGCCCGGCGCTGGTCAACTACCGGAACAGCTTGAGGTTCAAGCCACGAGATTCCTCGGCTTATTACCACATGGGCATGAGCCAATGGCAACTGAAGGAGAACCGGGTGGCGATGAAGCTCCTGGCCCAGGCCGAGGGCCTCGGCGGCAGCTACGGCGCTCGGGCCACAAAAGCCCTGGAGGCCCTCTTCAGGGCCGCCACCGGGGGGTCGCTGGACGGTCTCGACCGCATCAGAAAGGCCGCCATGGCCGAGTTGAACTAGGCCCCTCACCGGTTCTGGTCTCAGCCACCCACTCACGGCCGGGCGGGGAGCCCCTCCGGCTGTGGGTCGCCCTCCTCACCGCTCAACCGGGCTTCCGCCGGGTTCGGCCCTGACACCGCCGGACGCTCCCTCACTTCCGTCGAGAC
>JAPPFQ010000049.1 GCA_028875135.1 Acidobacteriota bacterium | reverse complement strand
ACCTGGAAGCGGTCGGTTTCCAGGCGCCGGCAGGAGGTTTGCCCTCTCAGAGAGACCAGCGATCCCAGAGAAGGAGCGCTCCCGGCCTTGGAAGTCAGGCAGAGAACGGCGGTGTCGTGGGCCCGCGCCTGCTGGACCAGGCGTGCCTGCAGCGGGATGGAAATGACGGGATTGGAGTTCAGATCCATCACGATCAGGCCGAAGGCTCCCGACCTCATAAGCCGGTCGGCCGAGCGAGCCGCCGCCTGGGCTCCAGGCACGAGAACCACCACCAGGGCATTCAGGTCCACACCGTTGTCAGCGGCATCCGGGGGAAAGAAGGTGTCCGGCGTGGCTGCAATCCAGGCCACCGGCTCACCCTCCATCTGTGCGTCCAGCACCAGGCGGAAGGCAGCCGTCAGCAGGGCCGATCCGGGAACGGAGGAAAGTTCGCACAGACGTCCGGCCAATTGCATCCGCGACCAGAGCGGTGTTTCTCCTCGGGGTTCGGCTGCCGCTCCCTTGAGCCGAGACCGCAAGTCCCCTGAGATACTGGCCTGCAGGGCTGACATGGATGCTCCTGGGGCTGGTTGGGCCGTCCTATTGCTTCGATAACCGCTAAAAGAGAATAAAAAGCGAATATTTAACAGACAAATGTCTGTATGTCAAGGGTTATTCGGGTGAATGTCTTATTCGGCGCTCAGGCTTGGGTCAATCGGGCCAGGAGGTCGTAAAACCCGGGGAAGGAGACGGACACGCAGTCGGCATTCCCGATCACCGTGGGTCCGTCGGCCACCAGGCCTGCGATGGAGAAGGCCATGGCGATGCGATGGTCGCCGTGAGAGTCGACCAGAGCCCCCCGCAACGATTGGCGGCCCGGAATCGACATCCCGTCCGGGTATTCCTCCACCGCCACCCCCATTGCCCGCAGGTTCCCCACGATGCTTTGAATCCGGTTGCTCTCCTTGACCCGCAGCTCCGCGGCGTCCCGGATGTGAATGCCCTCTTGAGTTCGGGGAGCCAGCACGGCCAGGATGGGAATCTCATCGATCAATTGCGGGATCAGCGCTCCGGACACGCGCCCGCCCCGCAGATCGGAGGAGCGGACTCGAAGGTCGCCGGCCAGTTCCCCGTGAAGCGGGTATTCGTCGATGACGTCGATGGCGGCGCCCATCTCGATCAGAACGTCCACCACGGCCCGGCGCCTCGGGTTCAACCCCACCCCCCGGAAGACCGTTTCCGAGTTCGGCAGCAGAAGAGTAGCTGCGATGAAGAAGGCGGCCGAGGAGAGGTCTCCGGGAACGGCAACTGACCGCGCCAGGGGCTGCTGCCCCCCTCGAATCAGCAATTCATTCCCGGAACCCTGCAGGTCGACGCCGAATTGTCGAAGGGCTATTTCGGTATGATCGCGGCTGGCGAGGGGTTCGACCACGCGGGTCGTTCCGGAGGCGTAGAGTCCCGCCAGCAGGATGGCCGATTTCACCTGGGCGCTGGCCACGGGCATGGGGTAATCGATCGCCTGGAGATCGCCGCCCCTGATGGAGAGGGGAGGCGTGTTGTCCGGGCCCGCCTGGATTTCGGCCCCCATTCGGGACAGGGGATCGATGATGCGCCGCATGGGACGCCGCCTCAGGGAAGGGTCTCCTGAAATGGTTGTCGAGAAGTGCTGACCCGCCAATAGGCCCGACAGCATTCGCAGGGTCGTTCCGGAATTGCCGGCGTCCAGGGGGTGCCCGGAAGCCTCCAGGCCGCGAAGCCCGCGCCCCGAGATCACCACATGGCCAGGCCCCGGCGATTCGACGCCAACCCCGAGTTGCCGGAGGCAACTCAAGGTGTCGGCACAGTCGGCGCTGCCGGATAACCCCCGGATGACCGTTTTCCCCTTGGCAATGGCGCCCAGCATGGCCAGCCGGTGGGAGATCGACTTGTCGCCGGGAAGCTCCACTCTGCCCCGGATCCGGCTTGAGGGTCTGAGGGTGATGTTCATCAGTGGTCAGGAGAGGGATCCGGATTGCGGGAAGGGGTGAGACGGAAAGTGGGGAATTATACAGGATTTGTTTTCAGGAGTCCGTGGTGCTGTAATCTTGGGTACCTGCAAACCCGGACCGGATCATCGCCCGAGCTGGCTTCTCGTGCAGCACATGCAGGCCGTGCCCCATCGGGAGGTGGCTGCGGTGATCCGGAAGATGCGGGCATCGAACGCATTGCCTGCAGCCGGGTTGGCCCTTGAGTTTCTGGTGCTGACGGCCGCCAGGTGGGGTGAGGTACGGTGGGCCGAAGAGAAGCGTCGTGGTTGCCCAAAAGTGGACACTTATGTGGTCCACCCCCCTCTTGTGAACGGTCCACCATATGACGCCACGAGCTTGACCCCCGGAGGCGGACATTGTCGATCAATTTTTCAGTCGTTATAGGAGAGCAGGGCAAGCACCTCGGTGGTGATGAGGCCCTTCTGGTTGTCCTCTCTGGCCCGGGTTCTGATCCGTTCCCGTTCTCCGGGTTTGAGGTTTTCCTGGTACCACTGCATGACCCTGCGGTCTCGAATCCAACCCAGTCGCAACATCTCAGGCAAATGGTCTACCATGTACTTGACCTTCTCGGCCCGAGAGAAACCGGCCAGCCTCGAATCCGGGCCAATCGTGTACCCGCTCGGCCAGGATTCCTTGTTGGGGAGGTTGGTCTCGTAGAGGAAAACCTCCGGCAAAGCCTCCTCAGCGGCATTCATTCCCAGAAAACCCCCAGCCGTGGCGCATTTGACAAGCCCAGGGGGATCGGTCGACTTCAGGGTGACTTCCACAGATTCCCCGGGGTGTACTTTCAATACTGAATCCAAGAAACCGAAAGTAAGCCATTGCCCCTCACTATATTCCTTGTATCCCAC
>JAPPFQ010000538.1 GCA_028875135.1 Acidobacteriota bacterium | reverse complement strand
CGCGTTACCTCGCCCGAGGGACGGCTGCCCGTGCTAGGTCAAATAGAGATAGGCGCTGATCCAGCCGGCGTAACAGGAGGCCAGGAACCTACCGCCAAGTCCCAAAGCTGCGTCTGCATCAGGGCTTTCCATCAAGCAGATTTCCCAACGCCTTCGCATCACTCGCGGCAGTGTCGCCGTCCACATAAATCGTGCCATCACGATGTTCAAACGCAGCATTGATGCCTGCACTCAATCGATACCGGCAGAAGGCCCCAGGCAGCCCTGAACGCCCCCATCTGAAAAAAATTGTAATAAATCCCCGTTTCGATTGTTTATAGGGTATAGACAGGAAAATCCGGCCGGGGGCACATTCCAAGCAACAAGCGTTGGGAAACAGCCCGCAAGCGATACAGGGTGCTCCGGGTAGCGTTCGCGTGATCAATCTGATTGTCGACTGAAGCGAAACCCCATCGGAGGGTCATGACATGAAGGTGCGGCGAAGTCTTGGCGTCCTGGCGGTGTTTCTGATGACGAACGGAACCCTGCTCGGGTCGGAGCCGGAAGGGGTGCTGCAGGTCCGGTGGGGCGAACTGGGGAAGCTGATCGGTGGTAAAAAAGTCGCGCTCCAACTGGCCGAGGGCGCGCGGGTGGAGGGGTGGGTCGGGAAGGTCGAGGCAACCTCCCTCACCATCAACGTGAAGAAGAGCAGCAACCCGTCGGCTTACCCCAAGGGGAGGACCGAGATTCCGAGTGACGCAGTGTCTCGAATCGAGGTCCGAGAGGCCGCCAAGAGGCTGAAACAGACTGCGCTGACCATTGTAGGCGCCCTGGGCGCCTTTATAGGAGGCGCTTTGATTGTGGACGCAGTGGGACCCGACGGAGGCAGGGGCAAGGATCTTTGGGTGTTGGAGGGTCCTGAAATAGGCGCAGGTATCGCAATTGGCGCGTTTGTTGCCGTGTTGATGAACCTGCCTCGGCGTTCAAGGAACGTCACCCTCATAGAGGTCGTGCCCGTTTCCCCCGGTGAGAGGGGACCGAAACCTACGGACAAGGGCCAGAGTTCAAGGCCTAATCAGAACACTTCCGCGTTGGTGAAAGAGAGTCTCCCAGTGACTTCGGAAGCCTTGATCTTGCCGGCGTTCAAGCACAACAGCATCGGGGCGGCAGTCTCGCCTCTTGTCGTAAAATCCAGTCAGGAGCGGCTTCGCCAGCAGGCCCGGCGAGCCGTGATGCGGCAAGGCATTCCCTTGCACCTGTCAAGTCTGTCGGAAAGGCGGCCTCCCGTTGCGAGGCACGCCGAGGATTGAGAAGCGGCAGCCTTCCCGGCAAAGCGCACGGACTTGACGCTGTTTGGGAAACCCGATCGGAGGGTCATGACATGAAGCTGCAGCGCAGTCTCAGTGTGCTGGCGGTGTTTCTGATGACGAACGGAACCCTGCTCGGGTCGGAGCCGGAAGGGGTGCTGCAGGTCCGGTGGGGCGAACTGGGGAAGCTGATCGGCGGCAAAAAAGTTGCACTCCAACTGGCCAAGGGTGCACGGGTGAAGGGGCGAGTGAGAAGGGTGACGGAGGCGTCGATTGTCTTATGGGTCAAGAGGAGCCCCGATTACCCCAAGGGACAGAGTGAGATAGCGAGAGAAGCCGTCTCTCGAATCGAGGTCCGCAGCTCCAAAAAAGCCAAGCCAGCAAGGGAGGTAGGACGGATTAGCCTGACCGGGGCAGTGTTTGTAGGTGCTCTTTTCGGTAGTATGCTTGGTTTGGCCGGCGGTACTTTCAGCGAGAGCGAGCCGAACGACGCTCAAATGGTCGGGAGTGTTGCAATCGCCACCGTGGCTGCCGTGTTGACCTACAGAGCCCTTGGTCCCAAGGACATCACTCCCAAGCGCATCACCCTCATCGAAATCCTGCCCGATCTCCCCGCTGAAGAGTCCCCGAAACCCACGGACAAAGAGCAGAGTCCAAGCCCGAAGCAGGACACTTTTTCTTCGATGGGAGAGAGTCTCCCAGTGGCTTCCAAACCCTTGATCTTGCCGGCGTTCCAGCACAACGGCATCGGGGCGGTAGTCCCGGCACTGGTTGAGCAATCGAGATCGGAGAGGCTTCGCCGGCAAGCCCGGCGAGCTGTGATGCGGCACGATCTCCCGCTTGACTTGTCAAGTCGGCCCATGCACGCGCACAGATAACGTATTGATTGATCTCCCCTACTGTTTCCCCCACTATCCCCGTCGCTGTCGCTTCTCGCGCCATCGAGGCCTCGGTTATGGGAAAGGGAGAAGGGAGCGGCGGGGATGATGGGGGGAGGGGGGAGTTCCCCCGGTCGGGGTTCGAAGGGGCCGGAGCCCCTCGCCAGCCCCAATGTATGACATTGGGTAGGCTGGCTCCCCTTTATTACGCGTTGCGGACCGGCCCCGCTGTCCCCGCCCCGCAACAGGAAGCGCGCCGGGATCCGCCCCCTCATCTTCCGGAGAGCGCGACCGCATGGCGGGACCCGATCCCCGACGGTGAGGTCTCCTCACATTCTCCTCCTCCACCTCTCCCAGGCTGTGGAACTCACAGCATGGTATCGAGTCGGGATCGGTTGAGTCAATGCCCCGGGTCGCGACAAGTGACTGATTATTCGGATAGTTATGGACGACTTCGGATGCCGGTGGTCCGTATGGGAGGGCAATGGAAAGACGCCCGGCCTTGCCGCAACAGGAGTTGCCCGGCCTGAAGACCGTCCATCCCCGGGAGGTGATGGAGGCGGCCCTGGCGCATGTGGTCGGCAACCGTGTGGAAGTGGCCTATGCGCGCTCCGACCTGTTGGACCGCAGGCGTATTCTGATGAACGACGGAGCGCGCTACCTGGCCCAGGGGATCGGTGGCCCGCGCCAAGCCGAAAA
>JAPPFQ010000471.1 GCA_028875135.1 Acidobacteriota bacterium | reverse complement strand
CCCTCCTCGATCAACTTCACCGTGCCTCCCCGCTCATCCACCTCCTTCAGGATGGCCTGGATGGCCTGGACATATTGATCGGTGAGCTTCTCCACGTAGTAGGAGCCGCCCAATGGATCCACCACGTTGGCCACGTTGGACTCTTCGGCGATGACCTGCTGGGTGCGCAGCGCGATCTTCATGGCCTCCTCGGTGGGAATGGAAAAGGCCTCGTCCATGCCGTTGGTGTGCAGGCTCTGGGCCCCGCCCAGCACGGCCGCCAGGGCCTGAAGGGCGGTTCTCACGATGTTGACCTTGTACTGGGGCCGGGTGAGGGTGGCCGCCGCCGTCTGGCAGTGGAACCGGAGGCGCATGGAGGCGGGATTGGTGGCTCCGAAGCGTTCCCGCATGATGGTGGCAAAGACCCGTCGTACGGCGCGAAAGCGGGCCGCTTCCTCGAAGAAGTCGGATCCGCAGGCAAAGAAGAAGGACAGGCGGGGAGCGAACCGGTCCACCGGCATGCCGGTCTTGACCACCTCTTCCACGTAGACGATGGTGTTTGCCAGGGTGAAGGCCAGCTCATGCAGCGGAGAAGCCCCGGCTTCATTGATGTGGTACCCGCAGATGTTGACCGGGTTGTAGCGCTTCATTCTATCGGCGCAGTAGGCGATGCAGTCCCTGACGATCCGCACCGAGGGAGCGATGGGAAAGATCCACTCCTTCTGGGCCATGTACTCCTTCAGCATGTCGGCCTGAATCGTCCCCGACAGGCGATTGAGGTCGAAACCGCGCTTCTCCGCCAGGGCCACGTACATGGCCAGCAGGATCCAGGCCGAGGGGTTGATGGTCATCGAGACCGAGATCTCTTCCAGGTCGATGCCGGCAAAGAGATCCTCCATGTCCGACAGGGTGTCGATGGCCACTCCCCCCCGCCCCACCTCTCCCTGGCTCATGGCATGGTCGGAGTCGTATCCCATCAGGGTCGGCATGTCGAAATCGGTGGACAGCCCCGTCTGGCCCTGCTGGATCAGGTACTTGAAGCGCTTGTTGGTATCGGCCCCGGTCCCGAAGCCGGCAATCTGGCGCATGGTCCAGCGCCGGCCCCGGTACATGGTGGGATAGGGGCCCCGGGTGAAGGGATAGCGGCCGGGCAGACCGACTTCCTCCTGGGGAATATCCTGTAAATCGAGGGCCGTATAGACCCGCTTGACCGGAAATCCGCCCAGGGTGGAGAACTGCTCCAGCCGCTCCGGCTGGCGGGCCAGAAAGCTGGCGACCTCCCCGCCTTCCCAGTCCTGCAGTTGCTCGGCCAGGTTGTCGACGGTCTGAGCCTCTTTGGTCTCTTTCATGGCTTCCTCTCGCTACGAAATTGATTCAGCAGGGTTTGCGCCGCCGCGTGGGGATGGGTCCTTCCGGCCATCATCCGGTCGGTGAGCTCGGAGATCTGGTGATCGTGGTGGCGCTGAAACTGGTCTCTCAGGATGTTCTCGGCCGACTTCAACAACCGGGTCTGGGCAATGCGGCGGCGGCGCTGCTCCAGCTCGCCCGAGGTGGTCAGCGCTTCCAGGTGGCTGTCGATGGCGGCCAGCAGCTCCGGAATACCCTCCCCGCTGACGGAGCTGGTGGGGATCAGGGGCACCTGCCAGCCGTACCCCTGGCCGTCGCGATGACCCATGGCCAGCATGTTCTTGAGGTCGGTGACAGTGCGATGGGCGTCCGATCGATCACACTTGCCCACCACGTGAATGTCGGCGATCTCCAGCACCCCCGCCTTGATGGCCTGAATGTCGTCCCCGAGACCCGGGGCCGACACCACCAGGGTGGTATGGACCGCCTGGACCACGTCGATCTCGTCCTGACCGACGCCGACCGTCTCGATCAGCACCACATCGTATCCGGCCGCGTCCAGGATGTCGACTCCGCTGAGCGAGGCCCGGGCCAGCCCGCCCAGGGCTCCCCGCGTGGCCATGCTGCGTATGAAGATGCCGGGGTCGGTCACCAGCTCGTTCATGCGAATCCGATCCCCCAGAATGGATCCTCCCGAAAAGGGGCTGGAGGGATCGATGGCGATCACTCCCACGCTCCGCTCAGCGGCTCGCAAGGCCTTGCAGAGCCGGGTGACCAGCGCCGATTTGCCGCTTCCGGGCACACCGGTGATCCCCACCACGTGCGCCTTGCCGGTATGGCGGTAGATCTCGGCCAGGGCCTCCTGGCAGGCTTCCTCCCCCGACTCCGCGTGGGTGATCATCCTGGCGATGGCGGACAGCCGCCCTTCCAGAACCGGTTGCACCAGCGCTATAGGCGGAATCGCCCTTCCCATGAGTCAGCGCTCCCTTTCCAGTTTACGGTTGAGCTCGCGAAACACGTCGCGGTCATCCACCACCCGCCGCGCCTTGAAGTCGGTCCTGGGCAGGGAGTCGGGGGGCAGCGCTTCCACCCGAACCCGAATCCCCAACATCCGCTGCAGCAGACCGGCCGTATCGTCCCGAAATGCCCTCAGGGCCTCTTGACCGGCCCCGATGACCGCCCTGGTAGGTTCCACCTGGACCAGCAGCTCATCCATGGTCCGCTCGCGGGAAATCACGATGCGGTGCTCTCCCCCGTAGTCGGCCATCGAATTGAGTGCCGCATCGATTTCGTTGGGATAGACGTTCTCTCCTCGAATGGTGAAGGCGTCGTCGATGCGGCCAAAGATTCCGTTGGGCAAGCGCGGATAGGTGCGCCCGCAGGGACCGGGCCCCTCCTCCCACAGGGCCAGGTCCCCTGAGAGCAATCGAATCATGGGCTGCGAGGTCCTCTCCAGGTGGGTATAGACGGGCGTGCCGCGTTGACCGAAGGGGACCCGCCGGAAGGTGGCCGGATCGCACACTTCAGTGTAGACCAGATCC
>JAPPFQ010000452.1 GCA_028875135.1 Acidobacteriota bacterium | reverse complement strand
GTACGGGGCCGACCAGGTCAGCGTGCAGCGCTATCTTGCGGCCAAGTCGCTCAAGGGCATGCAGAAGTCGTTCATTCTCAACACGGTGGGCGGTTGGGCCATGGGATTCCTCATGATCGGGATCGGTCTGGGACTCTACGCCTTTTATGCCCTGCATCCCGGGAACCTGCCGGCCACCATCGGCGGAGACAAGGTCTTCCCCTACTTTATCGCCACCGAGATGCCGCTCGGCTTGCGAGGCATGATGATCGCCGCCATCCTGGCAGCCGCCATGTCTTCCATCGACTCCGGGCTCAACTCCTCGGTCACGGCGTTGATTACCGATTTCTTCAAGCGCTTCGGCTGGCTGACTCGGGGAGGCGCAGCTTCCCAGGGTGAAGCGGCCCGGCGAGAGTTGAAAGTCTCCCGAGCCCTGACCATGGCGTTGGGGGTCGTAGTCACCGTGCTGGCCTGCTTCGTGGGAGCCCTGGGCACCATTATCGAGATCGCCAACAAGCTGGTGAACAGTTTTGCCGGACCCATGCTGGGGATATTCATTCTGGGCATGATGACCCGCAAGACCGAATGGCGCGGAGCCTTCTGGGGCCTGCTGGCGGGCACGGTGGTCACGGCCTGGTGCATCCTCGACAACAGCGTTTCCTTTCTCTGGTTCGGCCCCATCGGGGCGTTGGTCACCGTGCTGGCCGGGCAGGCCGTCAGCGCGTTGCTGGGCGGCCAGAAGACGGACCGCTCCGACCTGGTCTTCCAGTTCCGGCGCGGCTGGTGGCAACGGGCAACCTCCGAGTCGGCAGAGGAATGAGGACTAAGGTCAGGCCTCAAAGCCGCGAGCCGTTCCTTCTCCGGCCGCAACACCGCCTATGAACAACGCCCCCCAACCCAATCCATCCATGGACCCCGGCATCCCTTCCTGGAGCCGCGGGGACCTTCCTCCGTCCCCCCGTTTCGGATGGCGCCAGATCACCTCTCTCATCGGTCCGGGGATCGTCATGGTAGGGGTGTCGATCGGGGCCGGAGAGTGGCTCTTCGGTCCGGCCGTGACGGCCCAGTATGGCGGGACGCTCCTCTGGCTGGGCGGTTTGAGCATCCTCATGCAGTTGTTCTACAACCTGGAGGTGATGCGCTACACCCTCTACTGCGGAGAGCCGGTGCACGTGGGGTTCTGCCGTTCCTGGCCCGGCCGTCGTTTCTGGATCCCCTTCTACGCGGTTCTGGAGTTTTCCAGTATCTGGCCCTTCATGGCCTCCAACGCGGCCGTGCCCCTGGCGGCCGCCATGCTGGGCCATTTGCCCGGCGCCGGAATGACCAGTTGGCTGGGCTTCGACATGTCGGAAGCGGGCCTGGTCAAGGTGCTGGGCTACCTCATCTTCATCCTGGCCTTTGTGCCCCTGATCTTCGGGGGAACGGTCTACCGCCTGATCGAACGTCTCATGACCGCCAAGATGGTCATCGTGCTGACTTTCCTCACCTTCACCTCGCTGTTCATGGTTTCTGGGCGCAACGTCGGGGAGGTCTTCAGCGGGTTCTTCCGGGTCGGGTCGGCGCCGTTGCGGGCCGCCACGGTCATCGCCGACGGGCATTTCACCCTGAGCACCCGGGAAGCCGGGGCCGCCTATACCATCCGTGGAACCATGGAAAACGGCAGGCCGGTGGTCCTGTCATTTGCGGTGGATCGGGAAGGGAACCTGCAGAGCTTCGGAGTCGGAGATCCGATTCCCCCTGGCCTGGAGAATCGGCGCAGGCGCATGCTGGAACAGGCTGGAAGGTTGGCTCGAAAAGGAGGGTTCTACGTCGAGGTCGTAGAAGGGACAGCCGTCTTGTCGGCCGAAGGCATGATCGCCGACGATCGATCCTGGCGTCCCACCGCCTTCTTTGTGAAGCGGGACGGGCTGGTGGAACGCTTCGAGAGCCTGGAGGAGCTTCCTCCGGCCTTTGCCCGCCGCCTGGGAGAACTGGTGGACCGCCAGGGTCTGGAGCTGGTGAGCCTGATCGGGTACGCCCGGGAACATGGACGGCTGCCCTACCTGGAGTGGGCCATGCTGGCCGGGCTGGCGGCCATCGCCGGCGCCGGCGGCCTCTCCAACAGCCTCTTTTCCAACTATACCCGGGACAAGGGCTGGGGCATGGGGGCCCGGGTCGGGGCCATCCCAAGCGCCGTGGGAGGAATGACCATCAGCCTCTCCCACGTGGGCGAGGTTTTCACCATCAGCCGGGAATCCCTCCAGCGGTGGAGGGGCTGGCTCCGCCAGATTCGCCGGGACCAGGCTATCTGGGTGATCGGCAGCTTTCTGGGCATGGCCCTCCCCTGCATGCTGTCGCTGGAGTTCATCCGCAACGCTCCCATTTCGGGAAACCGGGTGGGCGCCATGGTGGCGGACGGGCTGGCCTCCCGCTACCCCGACTTCGGCTATATCCTGTGGCCGCTGACCCTGCTGATCAGCTTCCTGGTTCTGGCTCCCAACCAGATTCACTCGGGGGACAACATTGCCAGGCGTTGGACCGACATCATCTGGACGGTGAGCCGCCGGGCCAGGACCCTGGGAGGAAACCAGGTCAAGTTCATCTACTACGGAATCCTGCTGGCCTATGGCATCTGGGGCCTGTTCGCCCTCTCCCTGTTCAACCCCCTCCAGATCGCCAAGGTGGGGACGGTCTTGATGAACGTGGCCCTGGGAGCCAGCTCGCTGCACGTCCTCTACGTCAACCACTCGCTGCTGCCCGCCGAACTGCGTCCGGGCTGGATCAGCAGGATCGGCCTGGTCTGCTGCGGCCTCTTCTTCCTGGGAATCACCGTCATCGTGATCTTCAAGGTGTGATCGCGCCAACCTAACCCATCTTTAACAACGAAACGGTCGATTCAGGGCATTTTACCCCCATTTTA
>JAPPFQ010000155.1 GCA_028875135.1 Acidobacteriota bacterium | reverse complement strand
ATATAGTATAGTTCAGTAGTTACGATTTCGTATGTTCATGGGCGGCTGATTTCGGGGGGTTCTGTTGACATTAGCGTCATAGTTTACGTGACGAAAGACAACACTACAAGAAAAGCGTTCGGTCGCCAATGGCAATTGCACAATGTCAGCAATCCTCTGCTGAGTCGAGGATCTGCCCTCCCGAAATCTCCAGATTTGGGGGCCACCTGAGCGTCTACGTAAGGGAGCTATACCTGTGAGCGAGCCGTTCCATATTCTCTCTGTCGACGGTGGTGGGTTCAGGGGCCTCTTCGCGGCTCACCTTCTCAAGAAGATGGAAGAGGTTTGGCAAATCGATTGGGGGCGTCAATTTGGCCTTATGGCTGGAACCAGTACAGGTTCGATTCTGACGGCCGGACTGGCCGCTGGAGTGTCGGCGGCAGACCTCACCGAATTCTACAAGACTCACGGTAAAGCGATCTTTAGGCCGCGGGTTCAGTCCCGTCTTGACATCCTCAAGCTATTCACAAGCAGATACTCGAGCAAGAACCTCAAGGATTTACTGGATGGCGTGTTTCATGACAAGACTCTAGGTGACATTGCCGTTCCACTCGTCTTGCCTTCGGTCGATATCGGCAACGGGTGCGTGCATGTTCTCAAATCAAAATATCGCAGAGAGTTCGTCAGGGACCAAAACGTGCGTGTTTCGGACGCCGTCCTCGCATCGTGCTCGGCCCCGACCTACTTCGACCCACACGTGGTCAACGATACCTACGAGCTAGTTGATGGCGGTCTCTGGGCTAACAATCCCTCGCTGGTGGCAGCGATCGATGCCCACTATCGTTTGGGTGTCCGACTTGAAGACATCCGCGTCCTCTCCATTGGCACCGGAAAAAGCACAACCTTCTACCCTCGCAGCAAGGGCAAGTGGAAAGACAGACTCGTTTACAGCTGGCAGGGATGGGGATTCGCAACCCGATGGGGGGGCAGCAAGTTCATCGATTTGATCCTCAATCTCCAATCTGACAACGCTCACAACATGCTCTGCTTGCTGTTGGGCGAGAGTCCGCTCGAACCGAGACAGGTTTTGCGACTGACGTTCGAGTCGGACCAGTCCCTTTCCATGGATTCAACCGAAAAGCGACACGACTGGGTCGCAAAAGCAGATTACGTTTTCACGCACAACGCAGCCAAGATCTCATCATTTCTATCGATTGAAAGGAGTTCAAATTGAACGAACACATTAGCCGTAAACGTTTGAACGAGATTCTCACCGACCTTGCTGCCGAGCTCGATGTTCCGCCGTCCAAGTACCGCGAAGCCAAGGAACATTACAAGGCTGTCGGCGCATGGCTAGATGCGGCCGACTCGGAGCTGGCCCGATACGAACCGTCCATATACCCCCAGGGTTCTTTTGCACTTGGAACCGCGGTAAAGCCCTTCGGTGACGAAGAATATGATGTGGACGCCGTTTGTCTGTTGCAACTCACACCTGACCAAGTCACACAGAAGCAACTGAAGGATTTGGTGGGCAATCGCCTCAAGCATCCGCAGAGCCGCTATAAGCACATGATCGATCCAAGTGGGGGCGGTCGCCGCTGCTGGACGATCCGGTACGCCGACGCGTCCAAGTTCCATCTGGACATACTCCCGGCCATCCCGGATGACTACGCCTGGCTTCTTGCGCTCGGCGTACCTGAGAGGTGGGCGGAGACCGCAATCTGCCTGACCGACCGGACGACATGGGGTGCCCCTTACCCAGAGTGGCCTCGGAGCAATCCCAAGGGATATATCGCTTGGTTCAAGGACCGCATGCGTTTGAGGCTGGAGGAGGCCAAGCGAATCCGCGCCATGGAATTACTCGCGGAAGTGGAGGAAATCGAAGACTTCGACGTTCGCACCCCACTCCAACGGCTTATCCAGATCTTGAAACGCCACCGAGACGTGCGCTTCAACAACGATGAAGATAAACCCATCTCGATCATCATTACTACCCTTGCCACACAGGCTTACAACAACGAAGCCGACCTTGCAGAAGCTGTACTGGATGTGGTACCGCGCATGCGTGATTTCATCGAGAAGCGTAATAGCGCCTGGTGGGTGCCGAATCCTGTGAACCCGGACGAGAACTTCGCCGACAAGTGGAACGAAAGTCCACGCAAGGCAAGGCTGTTCTTCGAATGGCTCACTGCGCTTGAGCAGGAGTACAAAGAACTGCTCACGGACTATGGGTTCGCGAAGATCGGAGACTACCTGCGCGAGGCGTTTGGCAGACGTGATGCCGAAGCCGTGATGGCCAAGAACGCGGACCAGAGACCTTTCCGGGAAAGTGCAGCTGCAGCTGCACCAGCCGTCCTGGTACCGCGTAAATCCGAACAACCCGCAACGCCGAAGATTGAGCTGCCGTCGCGGCCCAGCAAACCATGGAGACCCTGACCCATTGTGGATAAAGGAGTCGAACAGCTCGTGATCGACCAAGTAACCGAGGCTCAGTCCCGGTACCCCAATCTGGAGCTCCTTGGCTACCCGTCGGGTGAGTTCCGGATACGGGGTTGTGTCGGCTTCTCAATTGAGCACAACTCGCACACGATTGAGGACTATTACAACCTGGAGTTTCTGATCCCTGCCGACTATCCTGCCTCACCCCCTTTCGTTTTCGAGCCGGAAAGCAAGATCCCAAAGGATTTTGGTCACTTCATGGAGGCAGGCAACTTCTGCCTCGGAGCACCCGTCGAAGTTCGCCGACGGTTTGCGGAACACAAGAACCTACTCCGCTTCATAGAAGACCAAGTCATCCCTTACCTCTTTACCTACAGCTACAAGCGGGACCACGGAAAACTGCCATTCGGTGATCTCTGGCACGGGATAGAGGGACTGCTGCAGTACTACACGGAGTACTTCGGAAC
>JAPPFQ010000226.1 GCA_028875135.1 Acidobacteriota bacterium | reverse complement strand
GGTCAACTCCCTGTGCAGCAAGCTTTTGTCCTGTTAATCCTGTGCATCCTGTGCATCGATGTTCATAAAAAATACCGCGCCCCGTGAGTCAAGTTCCGTGGCGCCAACTCGCTAACCCCCGGCTGCCTGCGCGTCCTCGGGCTTCAGCGGAAATACCCGGTCCAGGGCCTGCTCGATCCGGGCAGCCGACTCCAGCGGCTCCAGGGGATCTTTCTGCAGCCGGTGGCGCAGCGACATGACGGCCACCCGTCGGATGTCCTCGGGCCCAACGGCATCCGTTCCCCGCCAGGCGGCCAGGGCGCGGGAGGCGCGATAGAGGGTCAGCTCGCCCCGGTGGCCGGCCACCTCCAGCCGCAGGCAGAGCTCGGCCATGCCCCGCAGCAACCCGGCATCCACCCCGACCCGGGAGAGGCGGGAGAGGGCCGACTTCAGCTTGCGCCGCAACTCCTCCTGGAGGAGTTCCGCCCGGGCGCAGAATCCGTCGGGATCCTGTTCGAAGCTCTGGCGCCTGCGCACGATCTCGATGCGCTCGTCCAGGTCGTCCAGGGTCTTGACCTCCACAAACAGGCCGAAGCGATCCAGTAACTGGGGCCTCAACTCCCCTTCCTCGGGATTGCCCGATCCCACCAGCACGAAGCGGGCGGCGTGGCTGACCGAGAGCCCCTCCCGCTCTACCTGGTTGCGGCCGCTGGCGGCTGCATCCAACAAGAGATCCACCAGGAAGTCTTCCAGCAGGTTGACCTCGTCGATGTAGAGAAAGCCCTGATGAGCCCTGGCCAGCAGGCCCGGCAGGAACACCTTGGCCCCCCGGTTCAAGGCCTGCTCGATGTCGAGACTGCCGCAGACCCGGTCTTCGGTAGCCCCCAGGGGCAGATCGACCACCGGGACGGCAAAGGTCTCCCGGGCAAGCCTCTTGCCTTTACCCAGGCGTTGGCGGCACTCCCGGCAGAGGTCCCGAACCCGGTCGGGGTCGCAGTTGAAGGGGCAGCCCTTCACCCGGACCTTGGAAGGCAAGAGGTCGGCCAGAGCCCTCACCGCCGTGGACTTGGCGGTGCCGCGGTGCCCCATGACCACCACGCCTCCAATGTGGGAGTCGAGGACCGTCAGCAACAGGGCCAGCTTCATGTCGTCCTGGCCGACGATGGCCGAAAAGGGGTAGACGGGAGGCGCACTTCGGCGGGGCGCCTTGGCTTTCCTGGGCTTGGTCGGGCGGGGTTCAGGCAGGCTCACGTGTCGAGGAGTGCAACCGGGCTGCCTGGCTGCACGTGCTTGCCGCGGGCCGGACTGTCCGGGAGGAATCTGCAAGCAGTGGCCGACACTGCTTACTGCCTAACCCTACTGGGAGAGGGACGGGCTGTCAAGGGTGGGGAGAGGTTGCAGGCTGTGCTACTGATTTTCACTTACGGGACGTCGCGTTGGCCCCCCTCCGGCTCGACTGCGGGCTTCGCCCTTGTCTCGCATCAGCCTTCGCCGAATGGCGAAGGCTGATGTTCAAAATCAACCACTACCAACAAAACGACCAGCCCTGCCCGGAAGATTTGGTATTCTCTGCCCGGCGGCGCGGATACCGCGGGCGCAGTTGGGAACCAATGGGAGCAGATCGACCCGATAGAGGAGAAACGCCGATGACAAAGGACTGGGAACTCAGGGATTGCGACCGGGAGTTTTTTGAAAGAGAACTGCGAAGCTTCGTGCCGGAGAAGATCTTTGACGCCCACGCCCATCTCTACGAGACCTGGCACTGGGGACGCGGCGAGGATGGGATGGAGGGGCCCAGGGTGGCGACCCTGGCCGAGTTTCGCCGCCTGATGGAGTGGATCACCCCCGGCAGCCATACCACGGCGCTGTTCTTCGGAGTGGGATTCAGCGACGAACGCCTTCGCCCGTCAAACGAGTTCGTGGCGGCCGAGGTGAGCCTGGATCCGGAATGCCGCGGGCAGATGGTGATCTCTCCCCGCATGGATCCCGAGGAAGTCCGGCAGGAGACCAAGCGGCTGGGCTTTACCGGCCTCAAGGTCTACCACACCTTCGTACAGGGAGAAGTCTCCTGGCATGCGGATATTTCCAGGTTTCTCACCGAAGAACACGTGCGGGTGGCCCACCAGGAGGGCTGGACCATCACTCTCCACATGGTCAAGGACCGGGCCATGGCGGATCCGGCCAACCAGCAGCGAATCGTGGAGTACTGCAACCGGTACCCGGACATGAAGCTCATCCTGGCCCACGCGGCCCGGGGCTTCAATCCCTATCACACGGTGGAGGGCATCCACGCTCTGAAGGGGCTGCGCAACGTCTGGTGCGACACCTCGGCGGTCACCGAAGCCGGCGCCTTCGAGGCCATCGTGGACACGCTGGGCCACGACCGGCTGTTGTGGGGGTCCGATTTCCCGGTCAGCCACGGACGCGGGCGCTGCATAGCCATCGGAGACCAGTTTTTCTGGCTGGGCGAGGACAGTCTGGACTGGAACAGCGTGGCGGCCCAAGCCTCCGTCCAACCCGTGCTGACGGGCCTGGAGTCCCTGCGGGTCCTGAAGCTGGCGGCGCTGCATCTGCGGCTGAGCGACAGCCAGGTGGAGGACATCTTCTACACCAACGCGCGAAGGATGCTGGGTATGGAAGGGTGATACTAGAACAGCGACCGGCCGACCATTCCCGGTTCCGGGGGGAGGCCGAATTCGCCCAGGATGGTGGGCGCCAGGTCCGTCAGGGCCGGCTTCTCCAGCCGGATCTTGCGGTTGCTGATCAGAATCCCGGGGACCGCCTCGGCGTGGATCAGGTGGTCCCCGCTCCACTTGTCGAGGTTGTCCTCCAGCACCGGTTCGGGAAACCTGCCCAGGGTGGTCTCCCATGAGGCCCGGAAGCCCCTGTGATAGCCGAGGACCAGGTCGGGACC
>JAPPFQ010000198.1 GCA_028875135.1 Acidobacteriota bacterium | reverse complement strand
CGAATTCGCCTACCCTCTGCCGGCCATCGTGATTGCCGAGCTGCTGGGCGTGCCCCCCGGATGACCGGGACCGGTTCAAGCGCTGGGCCGACGACCTGACCGTCTTCATGGAGGGGGTGGGCGCCGACTACCCCGCCATCGCCCGGCGCACCAACCGGAGCGTCCTGGAGTTGACCGACTACCTGGGCGGGCTGTTCGAGCAGCGCCGGCGACGCCCCCGCGCCGACCTCATCAGCGACCTGATCGCGGTCGAGGCCGAGGGAGACCGGCTCAGCCAGGCCGAGCTGTTCGGCATCTGCTCCTTCCTGCTGGAGGCCGGCCACGAGACCACCACCGGCCTGATCGGCAACGGCCTGCTGGCTCTGCTGCGGCACCCCGACCAGATGAGCAAACTGCAAGAGAACCCGGCCCTGATCGGCCCCGCCGTCGAGGAATGCCTGCGCTACGACGGCCCCATCCAGCGCATTTCCCGGGTGGTGACCGCCGACTTCGAGCTGCGAGGCAGGAGGTTGCGGCGGGGACAGCGCATCTGGGCCATGCAGGGCGCCGCCAACAGGGACCCCCAACAGTTCCCCGAACCCGACCGCATCGACATCCTCCGCCGCAACAACCGCCACCTGGCCTTCGGCACGGCGTCCACCACTGCCTGGGGGCGCCCCTGGACCGCATCGAAGGGCAGATCGCCTTCCTGGCGCTGCTGCGGCTGCCTGAGTTTCGGCTGGAGAATCGGGCACCCGAGTGGCAGGAGGGCGTCTCGCTGCGCACTCCGAAGGCGCTGCCGGTAGGGTTCAGGGGGAGTTGAGGGGGTTGGCCTGGACTTCCCGCCGGGTGACCCAGCTCAGAACGGAATGGACATGCGGATGCGCACGCCCATGTCCGTGCCACGGCTGCTCTTCCCTCGAACCCCTTCCAGCTCCAGGTTCAATGGGTTGGTTTCGGGATCGGGAGACTGAAGGCCGAACTCGCTCCCGACACTCAATTGCTCCCCGTGGCCGGTCCAGCGGAGGCGGCTGAAGGGGGTCAGCACTCCTCTTCCTTGCAGCACCTCCAGTCCGTAGGCGGCTTCGCCGTCGATCCGGCTCACGGGAACAGGACTTGACGGTAGTCCCCTTTCCTGGGCATAGGCATAGGAGTGTTCCCACAAAGCCGCTCCGGCCTGGCCATTTTGTCCATGAGAGGCAGCGGCTGACATCCGCAGACCCCTTCGCTTGTTCCCCGGATCCCAACTTGCTTGCAGTCCGGCTCCCCAGTCCCGGTAGCCCCCGTCGTGAAAGAGCAGCATTCGACCCTGCAGGGCCAGGTCCAGACCGGTGGGGTTGTCGATGAAAGCCAGGCGCAGACCGGTTTCCATGGCCGCGCCGTGCACCGCCTCCCCTCGATCCAGACGGCCGCCTATTTCACTCTTCAGGCTGAAGGATCGCTTCCTGCCGCCGCGTTGGTGGACGACCTCCAGCATGGCTCGCGCTCGTGACGCTTTCCCGTAAACCTCGCCAATCCGCTCATAGGGGTCGATTCCCATGTTGGACATGAATCCATCCAGGCGAAATGCCAACTCATTCTTGCCGGGCTTGGTCAGAAGGGAGCGAAGCCCCATGGCCCACATTCGGAATTCGGCATCGAAGACGTGCGCCAGTCGAGGGTCCATGAGATCGACGGTGCCGCGTCCCGTGCCGCCGATCCCCCAAAGACCAAGGCGGCGGTGAGGCTGCCAGTACAGATAGGGATGGAGCGTGTTGAAGCTGGCTGCCAGCCGCCCTTCTCGATCGTCGCTATAGCCCATCGCGCCCCAGCTTCGCGCAAAGGAAAGGCCCCCCACCACCTGGCGGTTGGAAAACAGGTCCATACCGACGTGGGTCGCTCTCAGCCCTCCTCGGAAATCGACCAGGGAGCTGCTGCCGTTGAAGTGCTGGAAATCGCCATGGCCCCACAACACGGGTCGCCAGTAGCTCCCAGCGAAGGCACTGCCTGCAAGAGGCAAGCCGAATGAAGTCCGCGAAAGGATCGGTCCCGTCTCTGGTCCGCCGGAAGAGTCGAGTCCTGGCAAGTGCTGGGACGGATCCTGATGGTAGGTAGGCATCCACCAGCCCTGTTCCTGCTTCATGCGTTGCAACTGGAGCCGTCGTTCGAAACGGGATTCAACAGCGGTTTGAACACTCTCCGCCAGCGCCCCCGACATGGCCGACAAGAGTACTGGAAGCGTGTGGGTGAGTTCTTCGGCGGTGCGGTCGGTTATGGTAACCCGGAGCGGAGTGACGGAGATATTCTTATAGTTCGGATCGAGACTCTTTGCGCTATGGCTGAACACTTCGTCTTCATCCAGGGTGTTGTCGTCGTGGAAGGTCTCGAACGCCACGGTTCGAGCGACGTTCCAGTTGTCCCGGGTAAACGTCACCTCATTCAAGGCGACGGCCAGCATTCGGGGATTGGAGCTCGAAATTGCGACAGCCACGGCGCCCATGGGTTGAGAGAGTAGAACCAGGGAATAGGTGGCGGATTCGCCCTCGGGAACGCTCATGTGCGGATTGGGCACGACTTTGACGCCGGCGATGTCGTCGTCGGTAACGTCGACCGAAACCTCGGGAACGGGAATGCCGTGGTAGGTGGAATCGGAACTGGCGGCCGAAAACGTCAAGGTGCCGACCTCGTCGGTAGCATCGTCATCCCGGGCAACCGCAACCGACACCTCTTGGGTGGAGGACCAGGTTGCCGGGCTGAAGGTTAACGAGACCGGCGAGGTGGAGATGTCGTTGTTGTTGCTTCTCAGGGAGAGATAAACCTTGGCCGAGGGCCTGCTTGCCAGGGATACCGAGAAGATCTGGGAGGCCCCCTCCTGAATGGTGAGTTCTTGGGGAAAGACGCTCACCCCGGTCGCGTCATCATCGATGACCGACAC
>JAPPFQ010000158.1 GCA_028875135.1 Acidobacteriota bacterium | reverse complement strand
CCATTGAAGACTCGGCCGTGGATACCGTGCTTTTCAGCTTCGGCAGCGGAAACGTGGCCGAGTATCAGAGCCGGGTGCTGGAGTGGCCGGGAGAAGCCGACAACTTCCAGTTTCCCGAGGAAAGAACCTGGCACGCCGGCATCCCGGTGGATCCCGAGGACCAGTACCGGAACCCGAAGTCGCTGGCCGAGGCCGGACACAATCCCCCGGCAGTTGTGGTCGAGGAGTGCCACCGCCGAGGCCTGGAGGCCTTTGTTTCCCTGCGCATGAACGATTGCCACGATGCCCTTCGGGGGCGCGGGCAGTTGCCCAACCCGGAACTGCCCACCTTCAAGCGTCTCAATCCCGATTGGCTTTCCAACCTGCGTTGGTGGACGGCGCTCAATTTCGAAAAACCCCAGGTCCGCGATCTCAAGCTGCGAGTGATCGAGGAATTTTTCGATCGCTGGGATTTCGACGGCATCGAGCTGGACTGGCTGCGCCACACCTTGAACTTTCCCCGGGGCACGGAACGCGAGAACGCCAAACACCTCAACAGCTTCATGCGCTCGGTGCGCCGAAGTCTGAGAGAACGAGGCCGGCGCCGCGGCAGACCCATCGAGCTGGGCGTACGGGTGCCGGAGCGCCTGGAGTGGTGTCTGGAAGGGGGTTACGACCTCCCCACCTGGATTTCCGAGGACCTGGTGGATTTTCTGATCCTGGGACAGGGATTGACCGAACTTCCGCAATTGAAAGCGTTTCGAAAACTGATGACCCGCGCAAACCTGCCCATCTATCCCTGCCTCTACATGTACGGCAACGGATACCGAGTCAGTCCCGATGCCGTGATCCGGGGCAGCGCGGCCAACCTCTGGCGGGACGGAGCCGACGGCCTCTACACCTTCAACTGGTTTACCTACGGGCCATGGCGGAAGCCTCTGTTGGATGAGATTGCCGATCCGGCGACCCTGTCCAGGAAAACCAAGCACTACACGACCGTCCATCGGTTCGACTCGACGCCCTTCACTCCCGTAACCGACGCCATTCGCTACAACACCGCCCTCCGGGATGCCCCGCTCCCTTTCGATCTGAACCCCAACGGCAAGACAAAGACCCTCCTGGTTCCCATCGCCGATGACCCGAGATCCAGAAGGAACCGCCCCCGGAAGGCTGAATTGTGGATCGGCATGCACTACCACAGGACGGGAGACGTCTTGGACCTCGTACTCAACGAGCAACCGCTGGAACCCGGGGGACTGCGCGTCGCCAGCCACTGGCGGCAGGTAGGTTACAAGGTCAGTCCACCGGCCGGACAGGGAATCCTGGGCTTCCCCGCCGGAGAATCGTACGACATGCGGTTCGAGGCCCTGCGGCTCGAGCTTCCCGTCAACAGGCTCAAGAAGGGCCGCAATCGGCTGGATCTCAAGCTGCTGGCCCGCGGCGCCGGCTCGGACAAGCCCTTGCGAGTCACCCGGGTGGAGGTGTTGGCCGAGGCTTGACAGGAGATCGGACAACCGCCGGCGGCGACCGATCGACCCGTTTCGGCTCTTACAATCGAGTAGCGGCGAAGCTGGAGAGGAAGAACCGGAAATGAACCCTTCAAAGCTCAGTCCCACCGAACTGGAACGGCATGCCGCCAGGCTGACAGAGGACGGCTACACCATCATCCCCGAGGTCCTGTCCCCGGCGGACCTGGACGAGGCCGAGCGGGCCATCGACGAGACCCTGGAGGCGGAAGCCGCCACCGCCCTCAAGTACGGCCTGCAGAACGAGAACCTCCTGATGTGCTACAACGCCCAGGGCAAGCACTCTCATTTCCCGGGCATGCTGACCCGCCACCCCGAGCCGCTGCTGGTGGCCCGCCGGGTGCTGGGGGACGACATGTTCGCCCACAACCTGGCCATCCGCAAACCGCTGCCGACCGGAAAGAAGGACTGGACCAAGCTGGGCGGCTACCTCCACGCCGACTGGCACCATTTCACCGTCAACCCCTTCATCGGCGGCAGGCACTATCCGCTGGCCGTCCAGTCCGTCTGGTGCGTTTCCGAGTTCACCAGGCAGAACGGCGCCACCTACGTCTGGCCCGGATCGCACCAGTCCCTGGAAGTCCCCCCGGAACAGCCCAAGACCCTGCCGGAGGGGTGGATTCGAGCCGAGGCCCCGGCCGGTTCGGCCATCCTCTGGGACTCGGCCCTCTGGCACACCAGCGGCGCCAACTGCGGCTCGGCGCCCCGCTACTCGCTGGTGTTCTACTTTCAGCGCTGGTGGGTCAGGGGCTTCAACGACGCCTACCGGCTGTGCCCCCCGGAGGCCAGGGCCCGCATGACGGAAGAGGAGCGGCGCATTTGGGGGTTGGAGGCCGCCGTCCCGCCCAATACCCACTTCCGGGGAATGACGCCGCAACAGATCGAAGCCCTCACGCCCGAGGAAAAGGCCGTCCTCAACATCGCGGCCTTTTGAGAGGTTGTCATCGGCTCCATGGCAGGGACAGGCACGCGCTCCGAGACCTGTCTCGGGCAGCAGTCCTTAGCCCCTGTCGGCGCGGGAATACGGGCTTCGATGAGCCTGTTTCTTGCTATACTGACTTCTTTAGGAACGTCCATGGCCACGATTGTTTTCGACACCCACGCTTTCGTGAATGAATTGGCCGAGGCCGGTATGCCTGAGATGCAAGCCGCAGTGCTGGCTCGATGGCAAGCGACACTGATCAATAAGACGCTCGCCACCAAGCAGGATTTGAAGGAGCTGGAACTAAGCTTGACGATACGTCTCGGTTCCATGATGGTGGTTGCAATCGGCGTGGTCGCCGCCCTGGTGAAACTGCTGTAGCCGAAGATTTTCCCTCCGTAACAAATCACCCCGATCTACTGCCGCGCATGCACCCGGAATAGCGACAGACCCTGCCCGATGGCGGATGGTCC
>JAPPFQ010000136.1:2029-2922 GCA_028875135.1 Acidobacteriota bacterium | reverse complement strand
CTCCACTCTCCACTCTCCACTTACCTCAAGAATTCCTTCAAGACATTTTCCGTAATCCGGGACACGTTGTTGTCGTAGTCGTTGTGGGACAGGCTGCCGCACCAGGAAATGGAACCCACTGAGAAGACCGCTCCCCCCTGGGGCGTCTCGAAATAGACCATGTCGGCCCGAATCGGAGGATGGGTGCTGCCGCCGTAGAGCCGTTCGCTCTTGAGTTGGGGAATGTCCTCGATGACCTGCTGGTAGTGGTGGTTGTGGCCGGTGGAGGAGGCCAGCAACAGGGCATGGGGAGGGGTCCCCAGCTCGAAGTCGAGCCGGTCCAGCTCGTCTCCGGCGGCCCCACCCATGGCCAGGCCGAAGTTCCCGATGATCTCGCGTTCGTCCACGCCCTCGAATATAAAGGCCGCCCGCGGGTCGCGACTGGCCGGAGTGCGGGCGTATCCCGGCGACCGGGTGCTCCAGCCCATGCAGGAAAGCCCCACCCCCACCAGCTTGTTGGGAGCCCTGCCCCGGTGTCGCCACAGCCCTCCCATCTCTCCGGTAGTGCTGTGGTGGACCTCTCCGGGAGCCGATTCCCAGGTTCGCGATCCGGCATGTCCCCGCCGGACCTCCATGACGTGGGGTTTCTCTTCGGAAATGCTGGTGACCCAGTAGAACCCGTTTCCGCCCAGGTACATCAGTCGTCCTCCCTGGGCCAGGTACTGCTCCAGAGCCGAAAGCATGGCCCCGGTAGTGTACTCGGGATGGGTGCCGGTCAGCAGGACCCGGTAGTCCTGCAACAGTTCCAGGCCTTGACGGTGCAGGTCCTCGTCGGTGATGACGTCGAAGTCGAATCCCTTAGCTTCCAGCCAGTCCACCAGGTAGAGGTCTCCGGCCAGGTGGCGGGGCCCTCC
>JAPPFQ010000136.1:0-2019 GCA_028875135.1 Acidobacteriota bacterium | reverse complement strand
GTAAGTGGGGCGCAGGTTGGCGATGGGTCGCATTCGGGAGGCGTAGATGAAACCGCTTCCGTCCTGGTGATGGTCGTAGAGGGAGGACGACAGCTCCGGGTGGTCCACCAGGTAGAGGTCTCCCGGGTCCCGATTGAGCGGCCGCGGGCTGGCCATCAAGTCCGCCAGGCCGGGGCTGTAGTCCATCCTCTCGTTGGCGTAGGCCAGGTAGGTCAGGGTGGGGATCAACAGGGCCGCCCGAGCCCGCTGCGCCCCCTCACCCGGCCTGACGAAGAAGGGGATGTGATCTTCCCGATCGGCGCCTCTGAGCCGGGCCGCATAGATTCCGCTCCTGAGCGTGGGGGGAACCTCCAGGGTGAAGTCGGTCCACCAGGCCGCATCCTCCAGGTCGTCGCCGTGGAAGTGGATGGCTCCGTATTCCGAAGGAGACCGCTTGAAGTCCGTCTCCAGGCCGCTCCAGTTGCGCCCGGTGACGGCCCGGGCCGGCATGTTGACGGCAGTTGCGTGCAGCTTGTTCGGGCCCAGGTCCCTGACACGGGAGGTGTGCATCTCCCTGGAAAAGTCCCAGGCGGCGACCAGGTCCTTCCGGCCCACCTCGAGGGGGAGGACCCCAAGTTTCAACTTCTCCAGCTCCTCGCTCCCCAGGGTGCGTCTGAAGAGACAAGGTCGTTCGAGCTTGCCGTCGTAGAGTTCTTTCCCCAGGATGCGGCCCTCGAGGCGGCAAGCGCGTCCGGCCGCCATCAGCAGGGGGGCGTCGCTGTCGAGAGCCGCTTGGCGGGGAAGCGTGTCCGTGACGCTGTGGGAGGTGGTGTCCAGGCCGTGTCCAAAACACTCCTGCTGGCGCAGTAAGACCTGCCGGGTGGGGAGGTCGATGGTGGCTGCCACGAAATACCAGTGACGGCCTCGCAGGGCGCGTCCGGTCGCCAGGCTGTAACTGTCGCCGCCCGGACAGCCCACCTGCAGCTCCAGGTCTCCCTCTGGCCCCAGCCCCAGCCCGTATCCGGCCGGATCGGTCAACCACCACTTGGAGATCAGCCCCTGCCGTTCGCCTCTGTCGGATCCTGTGGGGAAGATCCAGGCTTGCAGGGTGAGCGAGTCCAGACCCCTCAGCGCGGGCCGGTCGGGAATCGTCAGCCAGGATCCGCAGTGGATCTCCTGCCGGCGACCCGGGTAGGCGCCGTCGATCGGGGTGGGAACGACTTCCTCCTTGTAGCCCGGCCCGGCCGGATTCTCGTCTCCATGGATGAGACGCACGACGGCGACCTCGTACCGGGCCAGGTCGGTGCTGACCTTGAATGCCAGCTTTTCGCCGGGGGCCACGCTGAACTTGTCGCAGTAGCCGATGAGCTCTGGCGCCATGGGCGCGACTCATCCTTCCGAAACCCTCATTCAGCCTGCCGGCCATACCCGACCGACACCGATCGCAACACCGGGCTGTTGGCGGAGTCCGGGCTGATCAGGCTGGCCTTGTATTGGATCCAGCGGGTCTTTGGGGGAAGGCCTTCGATCCCGGCAGGCGAGTTTCGGTAGAAGCTGTCCGGACCCCGGGGCCCCTGCCAGGGGGCGGCGTCCAATCCCTGGCGCGTTTCGGCCGCGCGGAGCTGAAACTCCAGGCCGGTTCGCCAGGGGGTGTCGCCCTTCCATGCCAGCGTGGAGAACACGGCTCCGGGACCGCCGTCGAACGCAGGGGAGATGAAGTCGTAGCGGTCGCCGCGGTCATAGATGTGGCCGATGTCGATGACGCTGAGATAGTGGGGCCCCAATACCGGCACCTGGCTGCGCCGGTCTGTCGAAAATCCGGCGGGGCCGCCCCAGTAGAGAAAGGCCTGGTTGCGGTGGTTCCCGTCCCGGGAATGGCAGGAAAAGAGAATGTCTTCGTAGCCGTTGCGGTCGAAGTCGGCCGTCAGGACGCCCGAGGCCGAGTTCGTCGGCAGCCGGGTGAAGCGATCGGGCTGGAACCCCCGGGCGCTGTTCCAGTAGATGGTGGAGGGATGGCTGCGGGTATGACCGGCGTGATAG
>JAPPFQ010000255.1:1951-2927 GCA_028875135.1 Acidobacteriota bacterium | reverse complement strand
CGCCTGGGTGGACGGGTTGCAGCAGAACGAGGAGAACCGCAGCAACCTGGCCCTGATCAACACCGGAGAGGTCGACGACCGGGACATCGTCTTCGAGCTCGACATCTACGACGGGGAAACCGCCACGCTGAGCAAGACCGTCACCATGGACGAGGAAGACAAACTCGTCGTCCCGGCCAAGGGTTTCAGGCAGATCGACCAGGTGCTGAAGCTAGCCCCGGGAACCACGCAGGGCTATATCCGGATCCGCAAGGCATCCGGAACCAGCGCCAATCCCTTCCTGGCCTACGGTGTGGTCAACGACGGCGGAGTTCCGGGTGAGAGAACCGGCGACGGCGCCTACATCCCGGCCCGCAAATAGGGTTCGGCCGAAGCCGGCGGGAGCCCCTGCACATCCCCTCCCCAAAGACCTGACCGATGTTCTCGCGGTCCTGAGCGAGCTGAGCGTCCCCTCCGCAAAAGAATTGTAATCGTTCGCCGTTTCGGCGGTTTAAATGGGTAAAGGCCCAAATTTGTGGGAACATCAACCGCATCAAGGGGAACAGAGGTATGGACTACCTCAAATCAAGGCATCAAATCCGCAATGCCTTAGGGGGTTAAACATGACTCGGCTCAACACATGTCTCGGAGCTCTTGTACTGGTGTTCCTGGCGACGCCGAGTGCAGCCGAAGACGTGCGAATCGTGACCGGCAAGGCTCAGGTGTTGACGCTCGATACCCTGAAGGTCGGTGACAAGATGGTTGATCTGAAGTGGATCAGACCTCTACCGGACTACAGGTCACGCTCGCCCTACCTACACCGGGACTTCACGTCCATCCCCAAACGCTTCCCTCACCCGGGCGTCAGGTCCGTCCGCATTGGAGCAACAGCGATCAATGCGCTCAGAAATCGCATCGGATCTGAAACTGTGACCTGCAAGGTGGAGGTCCGAAAGCTGTTCGAAACCTTCGTCAAAACACGGGAGGACTATGAGGG
>JAPPFQ010000255.1:0-1941 GCA_028875135.1 Acidobacteriota bacterium | reverse complement strand
TCTGCTACCTGGGTGATTCCACTAAGGGGATGGACCTGAACGGCTGGTTGGTGCGCCAGGGATGGGCAAGAGTCGATCGCCTGGGATCTGTCAGGCGCTATGTGCGGGAAGAAGGGGATGCCAGGGCAAAGCAACTGGGAGCCTGGTCATTCATGAAGAAATACCGCTGGTGCTGCGCCGACTTGAGCCAGGAGGGTTACGAGCATAGGGCCGATGAGTAGATTGGAGGGGTGTGATGCCAATGCCAGGCGTTCACATGCCCTTCGTACTCGGCAACCACCTCTGGTGAAATTGGCAAACGATCGAAGGATGAGAGAAGTGATCGGTACACGGTTCCCTTTGCGATGGCGTTCATTCGGATGGGTTCTTGTTGCGGCCGCCATGCTGACGGTGATGGGGTCTTGCGAGCGCGCAGTTACCCGGGATGCCGTGTCGCCTGACGTAGGGGCAGACTGGACCGTAGTGGAAGAGTACCTCGACCAGCAACGGGAATGGCGCAAGAGTATTGACGAGCGTTTCAGGCAGGGCGCTAGAAACGGCCAGTCGAGTCGTGAACTGCGGGAGAGCCTGCCAATGCCTCCTGACGTCGCCCGGGCCGTCGCCGCAGCGACCGCGATATTGAACTTGGATGGCGCACATGACAAGACGATCGAAGCTGCCGAGTTCCTCGTGATGCGGGCAGGGTCCGCCAAAAACTCCGATCGACACATGTACATCGGCGCTAAAGCGCTTCTGTCTCACGGGTCCGCCTATGAAAAGTGGCCTCAGGTGCTGAGCCGAATGGATAGCCAAAGGATGTACGTCGGACCTGCCGTCGATGCGTTCTTCGAGGAACTTGCGTCCGAGGCTGAAGACCCCGGGTTACGCGCTAACGGCAAGTATTACGTCGCAGCTGGATTCATGAGCTCCGCGAACCTGGAGTTCCTGCTGCCGACAGAGGATCGGGAGGTCATGAGGCAGTGGGCTCTCAAGTCGGCGACTGGATTGAGCGTCGGCGTGGAGGAGGAAGAGTTCCTGGGGGCGTACCCCGACGGCAAACCAATAGCTCAAACGCTGGCTGAGGCTGAGGTGGATCTGCTTCGCAAAATAAAGCATGGAACCGTGGGAGGCACCCTACCGGACGTTAGGGGCGAACGGATCGACGGTGTCGAAGAATGTCTGTCGGACTTCCGGGGCCGCGTCGTGTTACTCGATTTCTGGGCAACTTGGTGCCGCCCGTGCGTCGCAGCTCTGCCGAAACTTCGGGAATTGGTTGCCAAACTGCCGGCAAACAGGTTTGCCCTGGTTGCCATCAGTGTAGACGAGGAGCGTGGGGCCGTGACCGAATTCATTGAGGACGAACCGATGCCCTGGACGAACTGGCACGTAGGAGAGGGTAGCGAAATCGCGTCGCTCCTGCAGATCGAGGAGTTTCCCACCTATGTACTCGTCGACGAGCACGGCAAGATTTTGACTCGATTTAACGGTCTGGGCGGTCTGCTGGCCCCCTTTACTACTTCACTGATCGAGCGAGCCGTGTACCATCCGGGAAAACCCGTAAGTCACCCGCTTCAAAGGTTGTTCCAGTTTTTTTGGAAGCTGTCGTCGCCGAAATAGCTGAAACCCTCGATGGCTTCCCGTTTCATCTGCGACCCCAAGAACTCTGGGCACTTCGCGTGGGGATCTCGGTGCTCATAATTTAGGTCTTCGTGTGCGGACCAAGAGGCGATCAGGGGCCCCCTCGACGCCTTCGGAAATGGTTGCTTCCCAGGACTTGCCGCTTCTACTCTGACGGTGATAGACGCTTCTGCAGTTTATGGGGAGGTTAACTACGCGTCTATATTGGTTCTCTGGTAAATGGCTAATTATAAAAGACTTACTGTGTATCAGCCCGCTTCAATCCCCCCATTATATCCCTCTAATTAAACAGGAATCTACTGGACCATTCGGGATGTAGGCGGA
>JAPPFQ010000690.1 GCA_028875135.1 Acidobacteriota bacterium | reverse complement strand
CAGAGAGACATGTCGATATCGAACTGGGTGACCCGCAGCTTGATGGGGGTGCCGTCGGCCGCAAAGATGGGAGGCTCCTCCTTGTTGCGTCTCTCGGTGGTCATGTAGATGCAGTCGACCGGACAGGCCCGAACGCACTGGCCGCAACCGATGCAGTCCTCGATCTTGTTGAACAGGCGCATGCGGGAGCGCTCCGGCAGCTCCCATTTGACACTGGGATACTGCAGCGTGCAGGAGCGGGTGAACAGGTGAAGTCCTGTAATCTTCATTCCCTGCAGCACCGTCCAGATCGATTGAAAAATATCCTTGAAATAACGTTTCATGGCAGTCCCTTGTTCCTGCTTTCCGGTCAGGGGGATCCCTCCCGCCACAGGGCCAGCGTCCCCGCGGCTAAAACCAATAGGAACGAGATGGGCAACAGAACCTTCCAACTCACGTGCATGAGCTGATCGACCCTCAAGCGGGGCAAGGTCCAGCGCAGCCACATCTGGACGAAGACCAGAGCCGTTGCCTTGAGGATGAACCAGGCCGGCCCCGGAAGAAAGCCGGGCCCATGCCATCCTCCCAGGAAGAGAGTGGTCGCCAGCGCGCTCACCAGGAACATGTTGGCATACTCCGCCAGGAAGAAGAACGCGAAGCGCATGCCGCTGTATTCGGTGTGGTAGCCGGCCACCAGCTCCGATTCGGCCTCCGGAATATCGAAGGGGGTCCGGTTCACCTCGGCCAGGGTGCCCAGGTAGACGACCCAGAATGCCAGGAAAGTGACGGGCTGGAAAATGAACCAGTTGAAGACACCCCCCGATTGAGCCCGCACGATCTCCTGCATGCTGAGGCTGCCCACCGGAATCACGACCGTCAGAATGGCCAGAACGGTGGGGATCTCGTAGCTGACGATCTGGGCGGCCGCCCGCATGCCTCCGAACAGGGCGTACTTGTTGTTGGACGCCCAACCGGCCATGATGATTCCCACCACGCCCAGCGAGGAGATGGCCGCGATATACAGCACTCCGATATTGAGGTCGCTGACGATGAAGCTCTCACCGAAAGGCAACACCACAAATGCGGCAAAGCCACCCGCGAAAACCACCAGCGGCGCCAGCTTGAAGAGCAGCCGGTCGGCCTGGGCGGGGACGATGTCCTCTTTCAGGAGCAGCTTGACCCCGTCGGCGATGGTCTGGGCCCACCCGTGCCAGCCGCCCACCCGCATCGGCCCCAACCGGTCCTGCATGTGGGCCGAAACCTTGCGCTCCCCCCAGATGGCCACCAGGGGAATGAAGGCGACCAACCCCAGACACAGCAGACAGGCCAGCAGCATGGGGAGGAAGATCTGCAGAACCTCGGGCAATTGGTCGTACCCTGCCACCTGCTGAGTCAGTAGCTCTCTGAGGTATTCCATGGGTGCTTTCCGGACCTTCTTTGTTGGTTCGAAACCGGCAGCCGGTCCCCCGCCCTGCCGAAGGAGCTAACGGTCGATCTCGCCCATCACGATATCGATGCTGCCGATGATGGCGATAATATCCGCCACCATTCCCCCCTTGGCGATGGCGGGAAGCAGGCTCAACACCGTAAAGCAGGGGGACTTGACCTTGACCCGAAAGGGGGTGAGGACTCCGTCGCTCACTATGTAGTATCCCAACTCTCCCCGAGGCGTTTCGGTGCGGTCGTAGACCTCGCCCTTGGCGGGCCGCACCCGGCGGGGAATGTGCTCGTGAACGTCTCCTTCCGGAAGCCGGTCGAGCGCTTGCCGTATCAGTCCCAGGCACTGCTCCATCTCGCGAACCCGCACGTAGTAACGGTCCCAGCAGGAACCGAGAGGGCCATGCTCGCCCAGTCCCACCGGCACCTCGAATTCGTAGGTTTCGTAGCCGCAGTAGGGTTCTTCCTTGCGCAGGTCCCAGGCGATACCGGATCCGCGCAGGTTGGGACCGGTCACGTTGTGCGACAGGGCCTGCTCCTCGCTAATGATTCCTACGTCGGCCGTGCGTTCCAGGAAGATCTTGTTGTAGCTGAGCAGCTTGTCCAGCTCCGCGATGACGGGTTCGAACTGTGTCATAAACTCGCGGGTCTTGGCCTCGAATCCCTCGGGAATGTCGTGTGAAACCCCGCCGACCCAGTTGTAGTTGTACAGGAGCCTGGCGCCGCACAGCCATTCGAACAGGTCCAGAACCTTTTCCCGCTCCCGAAAGCAATGCAGGAAGGGAGTGAATGACCCGATATCCATGGCATAGGTGCCGATCGAAAGCAGATGGCTGGCAATGCGGTTGAGCTCGGCCATCAGCACCCTGAGGGTCTTCACCCGCTCATTGACCTCCAGCCCCATCAACTTTTCAACGGCCAGCGCATATCCCAGGCTGTTGTTCATGGAGGCAATGTAGTCCATGCGGTCGCAAAAGGGGATGACGCCCGGATAGTCGATGTTTTCGGCGTGCTTCTCGAAACAGCGGTGCAGGTAGCCGATGTGGGGGATAACGTTCCTGACGATTTCGCCGTCCGTCTCCAGCTCCAGGCGCAGCACACCGTGCGTGCTGGGGTGCTGGGGCCCCATGTTCAGGACCATTTCCTCGCCGGCGTAGGCTTCGACTTGCATGCGGGTTACTCTCGGGACGGCGCTCCAGGTCAGGTTGAGACGATTCCGTCAACCGGCCCGGTAGGGATCGGTCCCCAGGTCTTCTCCCTCCTGGGCGCGTTCGGCAAACTGCTTGTCCGCCGCGGCCGGCATGCCGCGGTAGGTCTCGGGCTGCACATAGTCTTTCCTGAGCGGGTAGTCCACCCAGTCATCGGGACAAAGAATCCGGCGCAGGTCGCTGTGACCGTCGAAATGGATGCCGTACATGTCGTAGACTTCCCTCTCGTGCCAGTTGGCGATGGCCCAAACGGCTTCGACCGTCGGCAGGGCCGGATCTTCCCGGGGCAATTCCACCTTCAGCAC
>JAPPFQ010000751.1 GCA_028875135.1 Acidobacteriota bacterium | reverse complement strand
GACCTGGATGGAGCAGTACCAGGCCCTGCAGACCAGCCGGATGCCCAGCGACTGGGCTCCGGCGTTGTCGGGATTCCTGCAGGCGGTCGGATGGCCGGGAGACCGAGGCATCGACAGCGCGGAGTACCAAACCCTTGAAGTCTGGAGGGAACTGCTCTCCGAACTGGCCCGCCTCGACCGTGTCTCCGGCCCCATCTCCCTGCGCTCGGCCGTCGGCAGACTGAGACAACTGGCTTCCGCCCGGCAGTTTCAACCGGAGTCCGAACCTGCGCCTGTCCAGATTCTGGGCATGCTGGAAGCCGCCGGCCTGCGCTTCGATCGTCTCTGGATCATGGGGATGCACGACAATGCCTGGCCGGCGGCCCCGTCTCCCGATCCGTTCCTGCCCTTTCACCTGCAGCGCCGTCACAAACTGCCGCGTTGCTCCCCGGGTCGTGAACTGGAGTTTGCCCGGTTGCTCACGGCTCGCCTCCTGTCGAGCGCTCCAACCGTGGTCGTCAGCCATCCCCGGCGGGAGGGCGATTCGGATTTGAGAGTCAGCCCGCTCCTGACTGCATTGCCGGTAGTTGCCGAGGCCGACCTGGGGCTTGCAGCTTCGGCCGGTTACCCGGAACAACTTCAGCGCTCCTCCCGGATGGAGATCATCCAGGACCACCGCGCCCCTCCGTGCGACAATGTCCCCTTCAGAGTCGGAACCTCTTTGTTCAGGCTGCAGGCGGCCTGTCCCTTCAGGGCGTTTGCCGAGCTGCGGCTGGCGGCAAGGGCGCCGGACCAGCCCGAACCCGGCTTGAACGCTCTCGACCGCGGCCAGTTGGTCCACGGCATCCTCAAGCGTGTCTGGGAGCAATTGCGATCCCACCACGCGTTGGTCACGATCAGTGAGGAAAAGCTGGCGGACCTGGTGCGCTCCCAGGCCGGCGCCGAGATTCAGGACTTCTCCAGACACCGCCGCGCTCTGCGAAGCCCACGGTTTGCAGACATTGAACGGCAACGCATGGAACGCCTCGTCGGGCAGTGGCTGATCCTCGAAAAACAACGGCGGCCATTCACGATGCTCGAACAGGAGGAGGGACGACCTGTGACCCTGGGTGGCCTGCGACTGAAAATCCGAGCGGACCGAGTGGACCGGCTCGAAGACGGGGAACTGGTCATTCTGGACTACAAGACCGGGGAATGCCGGCCTTCCGATTGGGACGGCTCCAGACCCGACGAGCCGCAACTGCCCATCTATGCCGTGACCGCCGACGCCCTGGTGGCAGGCGTCTTCTTCGGCAGGCTCAAGACCGGGGCCCTGGGCTTTCGAGGGCTGGCCGACTCCGAAGGAATCGTTCCCGACGTCAAGGTGCCCGATGACCAGCCACCTCTGGAAGAAACGATTGCGGAGTGGCGAACGGTCCTGGATCGACTGGGTAGTGAATTCAGGTCAGGACAAGCCATCGTGGACCCCAAGGACCCCCGCAAGACCTGCCGGTATTGCGCGCTGCCGGCGCTCTGTCGGATCCGGCAGCCTGCTCCCGCGTTGAAGGAGGACCATGATTGACCGGATCCAGGACCGGCAACAGCGTCTGCAGGCGCTCGACCCCACCCGGTCGTTCATCGTGCAGGCGCCCGCGGGTTCCGGAAAAACCGAATTGCTCATTCAGCGCTTCCTGACGCTGCTGGGCCGGGTCGAGCAACCCGAGGCCGTGGTCGCCATCACCTTTACGCGGAAGGCCGCCGCAGAGATGCGCCACCGGGTCATCGCCGCAATCCGGAGAGCCGCAGGACCGCAACCCGACACGCCGCATGAAGCACACACCTGGAAACTGGCGCAGGCAGCCTTGGTGCAGAACGACAGACTCAACTGGAGCCTGGCCGAACAACCCTCCCGCCTTCGCATCCAGACCATCGATTCGCTGAGCGCCCTGCTGGTCAGGCAGATGCCCTGGGTTTCGCGCATGGGAGCTTCGCTCGGACCGGAAGAGGATGCGGGACGCCTCTACCTTCAGGCAGCTCGCCAAACGCTGGCCATGCTGGATTCCGACCAGGCGGCGGCCAACCTGTCCGCGGACTTGTCGCGACTCCTTGCGCATCTCGACAACGACGTCGCCACGGTTGAGCAGCTGCTAAGCACCATGTTGGGCAAACGGGACCAGTGGCTGCGGCACGTGGACGAAACACCGCCCTCAACCGTTCTGCGCAAGGATCTGGAGCGTTCGCTCGAGCGGGTGGTGGAGCGCGCTCTCGAACGGGTGGCGGCGGAATTCCCTGAAGAATTCAGGGACTTGACCGTTGGACTGGCACGCTTCGCCGCCGGCAACCTTCGAGAACTGAAGCGAGCGAGCGCTCTTGACGCCTGCTTCGAGCTGCCGGAGTTTCCGGACGCTACCCTGGAGTCGCTGCCCCATTGGCTGGGGCTGGCGGAGATGTTCCTGAGCCGGCAGGGAACCCGCCGCCGCTCCCTGAACAAGAACCAGGGGTTCCCGCCGACCGATCCGGGACGTGGCGCCAAGGAGGTGTGGAACAGGATCGAACTCGACGACGACGCCGTTGCCGCACTCCACGCCTTGCGGTCGCTGCCCTCCTCGCACTTCGACGATGGACAGTGGGAGGTGCTGGCGGCCCTGATGCACCTTTTGCCCGTAGCCGTCGGCCAGCTCCAACTCGTCTTTCGGGAAGAAGGGGGTGTCGACTTCACCGAGATCGCGATTCGAGCACGAAGGGCTTTGGGCACCGACGAGGTTCCCACCGCCCTTGCCTTTGCGCTCGACTGCCGAATCCAGCACCTGCTGATCGACGAGTTTCAGGACACCTCCCAAAGTCAGTACGACCTGCTGGCCCGGCTCATCGCAGACTGGCAGCCCGGAGACGGACGCACCCTCTTTCTGGTCGGCGATCCAATGCAGTCGATCTACGGCTTTCGAGAGGCTGAGGTGGGGCTGTTTCTGAGCG
>JAPPFQ010000404.1 GCA_028875135.1 Acidobacteriota bacterium | reverse complement strand
GTCGTCCACAACTCTCGCGGTCCTTGCACCGAAAACAACAACCCTCGCCAGCCTGAGTGCGGCACAGTTATCCGATCCCAGGGCATGATACGCTGCCAGTCGCTCGGGGTCGAGTCCCACGATTTCGTCGTGAACGTTTACTGCTATACCATCCTGCTCTGGCCTGGGGCGGAGCAGGATGGGTCGACGATTCCTGCGTCTGGGGGTCAAGGACGTGGCGTCGTAGAGGTGGGCCATTTACAACAAAGGGGTGGCTCACCGAGGTGGCGCACTAGGTGGCGCACGCTTTTGACCACCGCAACGCTTCTCTCTCAGAGGGCGAAGCCCTCGCCGTTGTGGTCCAGGCTGTGCCCGGAAACCCGCATTGGACGCGGGTTGGCACGGATTGCCCGCGCCGGCTGCGCCAACCGTGGCGGGGCGGCGGCTGGCGTGTCCCCGCCTCGTCCGGTGCGCCGCGCCTGGAGGGGGAGGAAGTGGTGAGAGCCACCCCTCGGGCCACCTACTCCCCCCGGTACGGGGAGGTCGCTCTCACCACAGTGATCCCTGACGGGAAGGCCACGAACCCTCCCCGGTCGGGTGGAGGCGGTCGGGCGCTGTGGGCCTGCCGGGAGTTACCGCCGCGCCCTCTCCAAGACGCAATACCGATAGAGCTTGAGCGTCTCGCGCCAGTCCTCGGGGTAGGCGGCCACCGTCTCCGTCTGCCCGTATTCCTCGGCCAACTCCGCGAACGAACCCGACTCAACGACTCTGAGCGCCGTCTCGTTCTCAAACACGGCCAAGTCGGAAAAGCCCGTGGGGAATGAGGCGCCAATCGCCCGTTCCACCCCCTCAATGCGCTCACGGTCCTGCGGGTCTATGGATTCGCGATCCTGCAGGTCGAGCGCGAAGTAGTCGAAGGCGATGCGGAACGAAGGCATCGAATCGGCGAGGCGATCGAGGAAGGGCACGACGCTCCCGGAAGGCAGGTACATGGTGTTGCCTTCCCAGACGATCAGCGTGGAAGCGGCCGGGTCGAAGCCGAGTTCCGCGAGGCTGGTGGGGATGTCGGCGTGGAGGTAGTTGGTGAGGAGCGAGGGGGGCTGAGCGAGTCCGCCCCGCTCCAGAACCCCACGCTTGAAATCGAGGACGGCCTCCTGGTCGACCTCGAAGAAAGCGATGTCCTGATTGCCGTACTGGTGAGCCCGCATGTCGAAGCCGCCACCGAGCAGCACGACCTGGCGGGCGCCGGCCGCGATCCCGCGCTCGACGAAGCGGTTGAAGTAGCGGGTGCGGAAGCGGACCATGGTGGTCGACGGCGGAAAGGCGATGTCCAGTTGCCGCGCGGCGCCACGGGCGCGCTCGTTGGAGAACCATCTGGCGTACGGGTCGCTGAACAGAGGCTCCGGCTTTTCATCCTCCAACGCGCGGATGGACGCGATGACGAATGCGGTCGCCCCGATTTCGTTGATGTCGGTCATCTCGCTCCTCTCTCGAAGGCAGAGTAGCTGTCTCCTCCGTCCTGACCAGCCTGGGGCCTCCTCGGGCTCGGAGGCGGCCTGCTTCGCCCGAGGGGCGCGGGTGACCACAACGGTGCGCCGCTGCGCCAGGAATGCACCGGTACGGGGGTTCAGGGGCTGCGCCCCCGTGCTCCGGTGCTCCGGCAGCGGCGCGAGAGGCCAGGGGTTCGAAGGGAGGCGCAGCATCCCCTCGCCAGAGCCCAGTGTATAGACACTTGGTAGGCTGGCTCCCCGGCACTACGCGGTGCGGCGCCGGCCCCGCCTCGCACGGCGCGCCGACTCGCCGGACGAGAGGGGACACGCAAGGCGCAGCCTCGCTTCGCCTTGTCGCATTCGGGGCGGGAAATCCCTATTATACCGCGTCCAATGGGGCGTTTGCGGAATGTCCTGAACCACAACGGCGAGGGCTCTGCCCTCTGAGAGAAAGGCGTTGTGGTTGGTGAAAGCATGCGCCACCAGGTTTTTTTCGGTGGCGAGTTGGTCTGTCTACGCTACCTTGACCCCCAGATGCGGAAATCGTCAGCTATTCCGGGGCCATTGGGTGAGCCTGTTTCTTGCTCCGAATCATCCCCGCGTCTGAGGAGAACGGGACCGTGACCGATATTCCCGAATGACTGAAGACGGACCATCCCCCGTTACAGGGTCCAGCGCGTTCCCAAGATATCTGATAAAGTGTTGTAAGTAGATTGAATAGAGTCACTTATGGTATAGTAGCGTCTATTGATGTTCGGGGTATTCCTGGACTGAAAGGGTGATATAAAGGGTGATTTTTCAGGGGGTGATCCAGTGACGCGATACCGCAAGAAACTCTCCGCCGCCTTCGTCCGCACCGTCGAGCAGCCCGGTCTCTACTGGGACGAGCATGGCTTGATCCTACGGGTCAAGCCTACCGGATACAAGCAATGGATCCAACGGCTCTTCATCCACGGCAAGCGCCGCGAACTGGGTCTGGGATCGATCCGTCTCGTGACCCTGGCCCAGGCCCGCGAGAGGGCCATCGCCAACCGCCGTCTGGCCCGCTCGGGTGGTAATCCCCTGGCCTCCCGGCGTCACTTGGTCCCGACGTTTGAGCAGGCCGCCGGCAAAGTGTACGCCATGTACCGGCCCAACTGGAGAAGCGCCCATCACGCCGCCCAGTGGAGAGCGAGCCTGCGCGACTACGTCTACCCGAAGCTGGGCCGGATGCGGGTGGATGGAATCACCACGGCCGATGTCATGGCCGTCCTGTCGCCGATCTGGAACAGCAAGCCGCAAACGGCCCGGCGGGTGCGGCAACGGATCAGCGCGGTGATGAAGTGGGCGATTGCCCAAGGCTACCGGATGGACAATCCGGCCGGAGAAGCGCTCGGGGCCGCGCTGCCGAGACAGGGCAGCATCCCACGGCACTTCAAGGCGCTGCCCTACGGGGAGGTGGCCGGGGCGATTCGGACGGTGCG
>JAPPFQ010000045.1 GCA_028875135.1 Acidobacteriota bacterium | reverse complement strand
GGTATGAGAAGGGCAGCCGGGAGGTGCCCAAGGACCGGGAGGAGGCCGGCAAATGGTAGTCCCAACCGGCCCGATGGCGCCATCCTCCCGAACCCTTGTCGGAAACGGGATGGATTGCCGCCACGCTCCGTCTGCCTGCCCCCGTTACCCCGCGAATCCCGCAACCCGATATTTTCTTCCAAGAAAACGGCCGCCGGCTACGTCTCAATGGATGAGGCTGGAAATCCATGCACGGTGGCGCGGTTGATCCAAGCAAACCTATCGCTCCGACTCTTGTCCGATTCTTCTCGGAGAATCACTTCAAGTCCATGACCGACCAGGCCGATGAAATCCTGGCTCGCAGGGCCGCCGCGGGAGACAGGAACGCCTTTTCGGAGTTGCTGGAGCGCCACTACGGCCTGATCTACCGCGTCGGCGCGCGCATGCTCGGAGACGGGGCGGAGGCGGAGGACCTGGCGCAGGATGTCTGTGTGGGGCTGGTGACCAGGCTGGCGTCCTATGGCGGCCAGAGCCGATTTACCACCTGGCTTTACCGGGTGGTGGTGAACGCGGCCCGGGACGCCATGCGCCGCAACGCTACCCGCCGCCGAAACGAGCAGGAATTCGTGGAGCAGGACGTTCGCGGCCATCGCCAGAGCAGCAGCGGGGGTGAGGATTCCATTTGGCTGCAACAAATGCTGGGCCGGTTGAGTGAAGAGCTGCGGGCCACCGTGATCCTGGTGCTGGCGGAGGGTCTTCGACACGGAGAAGCCGGCAAGATCCTGGGAGTCAGCGAAGCAACCGTCTCCTGGCGGCTGCACCAGGTGCGCAAGCAGTTGCGCGGCCAAAAGGCGCAGACCGAGAGGATGGTGCTGTGAGAGACGAACTGGAAAGGCTTGAAAAGGAACTGAAGCAAAGGGCGCCCAAGCCGAAGCGCGAGGCCAAAAGGCAGACTCTTTCGAAGGCCATGGAGGCCTTTGACAAACACCACCAAGGATTGTCCGTTCAGCCGCGTCAGACAGGGCAGGAGGTAAAGATCATGTCCTGGCTGAAACAGAGAATCCATCCCCTTCAACTTAGTCATGTAGCGGCTGCCTGTGCCTTGTGCCTGGTGCTTGCCGGGGGCGCCGCCACCTATTGGCTGCTCACCGGTTCCACAGAATCGTCGGAAACCGCCCAGGTTGCCAGGCTGGAGCCCGAGCCTGCGCCGTCCCTTGCCGAGGGTGAGTCCCTTGAGCTTCCCGAGGAGGACGTTCCGGCGGATGCCGGCGGTCCTGCGCCTGCAGCCGAGTCCGCGCCGGCGCCTCCCGAACAACCGGCCGGCCGTACCGCCAAGGTGGCGGTCCCGGACTCGCCCGCTGCCGCCGAACCGGCGCCGGTCACGGCAACGGAGGGTGCCACCGTTCAGGTTACCGGGGAGGTATCGGCTCTGAGTTCGGAAGCCGCCACGGTTGCCTATGCGGATCCCGGCCAACCGGCTGCGCCTGCCTCGCCTGCGCTCCCTGCCCCTCCGCCTCCGCCCGGGTCGGCAGCGGCCTTCGGCAGCGTCTCCGCCTCGAGGTCCGCGATGGTTCGCGGCCAGGTTGCGGAGCGCCTTTCCGCTCCAGGCCGCGGCAGGATGAGGATGATTGCCGAGGACCCCGGAATTTTCAAGGAGAGAGGCACCCCGGCAGGAGACCGCTTCGCCCGCGTTGATCCCAACCGGCTGAAGGTGGTTGCCGAGGAACCGGTCTCGACCTTCTCCATCGACGTCGATACCGCTGCCTACAGCTTTTTGCGCGCCTCGCTCCAGCAAGGCGTGCTGCCGCCCAAGGAGGCCGTCCGCATCGAGGAGCTCATCAACTACTTCCCCTACGACTATCCGGCGCCCACGGGTCGAGACACACCCTTTGCGACCCGGGTGACGGTGGTGCCTGCTCCCTGGAACCCCTCGACCCGCCTGATGCATATCGGCATCCGCGGATTCGAGCTGACGGGTCCTCGTCCCCAGGCGAACCTGGTGTTCCTGATCGACACCTCGGGTTCCATGGGCCGGCCCAACAAACTGCCCCTGCTGGTCAATTCCCTCCGCCTGCTGCTCGGGTCTCTGAAACCGGAGGACCGGGTGGCCATTGTGACCTATGCGGGATCTTCGGCCACGGCCCTGGCGCCCACCCCGGTGAGCGAGCGCGAGAAGATCCTGGCCGTCCTCGGCCAACTGAGAGCGGGCGGCTCCACCGCCGGCGCCTCGGGGATTCAGCGCGCCTACCGGCTGGCCCGGCAGCACTTCATCGCCGATGGCGTCAACCGGGTCATCCTGGCCACCGACGGCGATTTCAACGTGGGGATCACCGACCTGGACCAGCTCCAGGGCTACGTCGAACGCGAGCGGAAGAGCGGCGTATTCCTTTCGGTCCTGGGCTTCGGCATGGGCAACCTGAACGACCGGCTCATGCAGGCACTGGCGCAGAACGGCAACGGCGTCGCCGCCTACATCGACACCCTCTCCGAAGCCCGCAAGGTCCTGGTCGACGAAGCCACCTCGACGCTCTTCCCCATCGCCAAGGATGTCAAGATCCAGGTCGAGTTCAACCCGGCCCGGGTAAGCGAGTATCGGTTGATCGGCTACGAGAGCCGCATGCTGGCCCGCGAGGACTTTCAGAACGATCGGGTGGACGCCGGCGAGGTCGGCTCCGGCCACCGGGTGACCGCCATCTATGAAATCACCCCGGTCGGCTCCGGCGGCGAGCGCGTGCCGCCGCTGCGCTACGGGCCGGACAAGAAACCGCAGCCGGGCGCGGCAAGCGGCGAATACGCCTTTGTGAAGATCCGCTACAAGTTGCCGGAATCGGATACCAGCACCCTGATCTCCAAGACGGTAAGCTCCGCCAACGAACACGAGCGGATCGATCAGGCTCCCCTGGACGTGCGATTTGCCACGGCCGTCGCGGGGTTTGGCCAACTGCTGCGGGGAAGCCCCTATACGAGAC
>JAPPFQ010000671.1 GCA_028875135.1 Acidobacteriota bacterium | reverse complement strand
TCGCGACCGGCACCGGCACGGACCAGTTCTGTCTGGCAGCGCCGCTCGATCCCGGTCGGAAGGCCCGAGATTCGACGAGTCCTCACGTCAAGCTCGGCGAGATCATCGGCGTCGCCGTCAAGGACGCGACGAAAGAGGCGTTGCGCTGGCAGAGCGGCCTCGAGCCGTCCTCCGTCCGCGGGCTCTTCCACGCTTTGGGACGCTTTGGGCTCACCGAGGGGCGGGCGCTCAGCGGCCTTGCCGAGCTACTCCCCGAGGCGCAACATGCGTTTCTCCAGAAGAACCGGAAGGCCGTGTTCTTCGCGCCTGGCGTAGCCGCCGCAGCCTACGCCTTCGCCGCCGTCCTGGACCGCATCGCCTTCGGAACGCTGCCTGCCGGGATGGCGCAGGAATCGCTCCGGCAGCAGGCGGCGTCTCTAGCCTGCTCGCTCGCCGCGCGTCCCCAGGACTGGCCGTTGTTCCGGCGCGAGCTCGCCGAGACCGGCGAAGAACCCGACGACGCGATGGATTTAGTCATTCGAGCGCTGGCGCTGGGATGGAAATCGAAGTGGACCTGATTCGCCCGGCGCCGCGCGGAACTGCCAGCGACGGCATCTCCATGATTTGAGAGAGAGCAATCTTGCCCCTTAACGCATCGGGCCCTTTCCCTCCAACCCCCAGAGTCCCGCTACCTGAGGGTCATTGCAAAGGGCTCAGCAATCAACCATTCAACGCTTGTCGGACTGAGGTCCCGCCTCCCCGCCGTCCACCCCCGCTTTCTGCTGCCGGACTTCCGGCTCCCTCTGGTAGGATGTCCCGGCCGGAGACTCCATGAAGATTGCGCTCATCGGTTATGGCAAAATGGGCAGGGCGGTCGAGCAGGCGGCCCTGGAGCGGGGCCATGAGATCGTGGCCCGGGTGGGATCGTCCTGGGGCCGGGGGACCGACTCCGGACAAGAGGAGCCGGAACTCGACCAGGCCCAGGTGTGCGTCGAGTTCAGCCGGCCGGAGGCGGCTCTGTCCAACCTGCGGCGCATCGCCGAACTGGGAAAGCCGCTGGTGGTGGGCACCACCGGCTGGTACCGGGACCTGCCGCTGGCCAGAGGGGTGGTGGAAGAGAAGGATACGGGTTGCGTCTACGCCCCCAACTTCTCTCTGGGCCTCAATCTCTACCTCCAGGTGGTGGAGAGGGCCGCCCGGCTGTTCGGCTCCTTCGAGGACTACGACGTTCTGGCCACCGAGACCCACCATCGCCAGAAGATCGACAGCCCCAGCGGCACCGCCGGCAGAATCGGGGAGATCCTGCTGGAGCAGATCCCGAGAAAGCGGAAGATCGTGACCGACTCCCTCAATCGCGCCATCGCCCCCGATGAGCTTCACCTGCTGGCGGGACGGGCTGGGCACTTTCCCGGCACTCACTCGGTGATTTTCGACTCCCCCGCTGACAGCGTGGAGCTGGTGCACCGGGCCCGCTCCCGCATGGGGTTCGCCCTGGGGGCGGTGCTGGCCGCCGAATGGATCCAGGAGCGGCGGGGGTTCTACTCCTTCAGCCGGATGCTGCAGGAAATATTGAAGGGCCAAGTGTCAACGGACGCAAAACCATGACCCAATCCCCACGATTCCGGGGCGCCATCACCGCCCTGGTGACTCCCTTCGACCGCTCGGGCCGGATCCACGAAGACCACCTGAGAAAGACCGTCGAACGACAGATTGCCGGCGGCGTGGACGGGCTGGCGCCCTGCGGCACCACCGGAGAAGCTCCCACCCTGGAGCCGGCCGAGCACTTGCGGGTCTGCGAGCTGACTGTCCGATACGCGAACGGGAAAGCCAAGGTCCTCGTGGGAGGAGGCGCCAACAGCACCCGGCACGCCATCGAGCTCACCCGGGAGGCCGCCAGGATGGGAGCCGACGGCGTGCTCTCGGTGGGCCCCTACTACAACAAGCCCTCCCAGGAAGGTCATTTCCAGCACTACAAGGCCATCGCCGAATCGGCCGAGGTGCCCATCATCATCTACAACATCCCGGGCCGCACCGGTGTGAACATGCTGCCCGAAACCCTGCTGAGGCTGGCCGAGGTACCCAACATCGCCGGCGTCAAGGAAGCCTCGGGGGACCTGGACCAGATGATGGAGATCCTACGGAATCGCCCGGACAGCTTCAGTGTTCTCTCCGGAGACGACTCCTTCGCCATTCCGCTGATGGCCATGGGAGGCGACGGCTGCATCTCGGTGGTGGCCAACCAGGTGCCGGACCTGTTTGCCCGGATGATCCACCTGGCCCTGGAGGACGACTGGAAGCAGGCCCGGGAACTGCACTACCGCCTCTACGAGCTCATGCAGGCCAACTTCCTGGAAACCAATCCGGTTCCGGTGAAGGCGGCCATGTCCATGATGGGATTGATCGAGGAAGTCTACCGCCTGCCCCTGGTCCCCATGCAGCCCGGGAATCGCCGGCGGCTGGAGGGCGTTCTCCAGAGGCTGGGGCTGATTTGAGGGCAACATCATGACCCCTGAAGAACTGGAAAGGCTGATTCCCCGGCACTTCGCCAGGTCCGCCGGGGAGCTGGACGCCGAATCCCGCTCCCTGTTCGAGGCCTTCATCCAGAGCCTGGACCTCGGAGACATCCGGGCCGCCGAGAAGAGAGAGGGGCGGTGGCAGGTCAACCACTGGGTGAAACAGGGCATCCTGCTGGGGTTCAGACTGGGATCGGTGGCGGACTTCTCGGTCAACGAGCACTTCCAGTACAGCGACAAGGGGACCTATCCCCTCAAGGACCTGAGAAGTTCTCCCCCGGGCATTCGCCTGGTGCCCGGCGGCTCCTCGGTTCGACGGGGAGCCTACCTGGGACCGCGCGTCACCCTGATGCCGCCGATGTATGTCAACGTGGGGGCCTGGGTGGGCGAGGGAACCATGGTCGATTCCCATGCGCTGGTGGGCTCCTGCGCCCAGATCGGCCGGCGGGTCCACCTG
>JAPPFQ010000646.1 GCA_028875135.1 Acidobacteriota bacterium | reverse complement strand
GGTGCGAGCCGGCGGAATCGATCGAGGTGCAGGTGGACCTGCGGTCCGGAGCCAATGACCTGCTGCTGAAGCTTGTCAACTACGGTGGCGGCTACGGGTTCTATTTCTCCCTGGATGCGCCCCTGGAGGATAAGCGCCTCATGCAGGTGATGTCGGCGGCAGCCAAGCCGGTGCTGGAAAGAGACGGTGCGGAAAAGACGGCCTTGAGGCACTGGTTTCGCGAGAAAAACTCTCCGCGCCTGCAGGCTCTCGGGCAGCAACTGTCCCAGCTGCGCAAGGAAAAGGAGGAACTGGAGCAGGACATCCCCACCGTGCGGGTAATGGAGGACATGGAGTACCGCAGGCCCACCCACATCCTGGTACGGGGAGACTACCGGAGCAAGGGAGAGCGGGTGTCGGCAGGTGTTCCCGAATTCCTGCCCGCCTTGCCCCCGGGAGAAAAGGTGGATCGCCTGGCCCTGGCTCGCTGGTTGATCGACCCCGACCACCCGCTGGTGGGACGAGTCGCGGTCAACCGCTTCTGGCAGCTCTTCTTCGGCACCGGGATCGTTCGAACGGCCAATGAATTCGGCACTCAGGGCGAGCCGCCCTCTCACCCCGGGCTGCTGGACTGGCTGGCCCGGGAGTTCGTGGACGGGGGTTGGGACGTCCAGTCCCTGCTGAAGACCATTGCGATGTCGGCCACCTACCGGCAATCTTCCCGGTTCCGCCCGGAGATCCTGTCCAGGGACCCCGCCAACCGATTGCTGGCCAAAGGCCCCCGTCTGCGGCTTCCCGCCGAGGCCATCCGGGACAACGTGCTGGCCATCAGCGGCCTGCTGGACCGGGACCGGCTCCCCGGAGGGCCGAGCGTCTTTCCCTATCAGCCTCCCGGACTCTGGGAGCACAAGGCCTTCTACTGCCGCACCAAGTACGAGCAGAGCGAGGGAGAGGACCTCTATCGGCGCAGCCTGTACACCTTCTGGAAGCGCTCGGTGCCCAATCCCATATTGCAGACCTTCGATGCACCCGACCGCGAGGTCTGCACCGTCAGCCGGGAGCGCACGGTCACCCCGTTGCAGGCGCTGATCACCCTCAACGAGACCACCTACGTGGAGGCCGCGCGGGTCTTTGCCCAGCGGATTCTCAAGGAGGCCGGACCATCGGTGCGGGATCGCATTCGATTCGCCTATCGCACCGCGCTGGCCCGTCCGCCCGGACCGGAGGAGGAGAAGATCACCGAACGCACCTTCCACAGGATTTTGGAGAACTACCAGGGGGACGCGTCCAAGGCCCGGCAGTTGGCGAGCATCGGGGAATCCCCTGCCGACACCGCTCTCGAGGTCACTCAACTGGCGGCCTGGACCGGCGTGGCCAAGTTGATTCTGAACCTGGATGAAACCATGACCAAGGAGTAGACCCATGAGCCTTGAACAAGAGCTGGCGCTTCAGATGACGAGACGGCGCTTCTTCGGTCGAGGGGCCAAGGGCATCGGATCGCTGGCCCTGGCGTCGCTGTTGAGGGAAGACCTCTATGGCGATGCTCCCGGAAAATCCTACGGCGCGTTGAACCGGCTCCACTTCGCACCCACGGCCAAGCGCATCATCTACCTGTTCATGTCGGGAGCCCCATCCCAGCTCGATCTGTTCGACGCCAAGCCGAAACTGGTTGAAATGACCGGGCAACCCATGCCCGAAAGCGTCACCAAGGGCCAGCGGATCGCTCAGCTTGCCGGACGCAAGCTGGTATGCGTGGGGTCCAAGTTCCAATTCGGGAAGCACGGGCGGTCCGGCGCCGAGATTTCCGAGCTATTGCCGCACACGGCCGGCATAGCCGACGACCTGGCCATCATTCGCTCGATGCATACCGACGCCATCAACCACGACCCGGCCGTGACCCTGATCCAGACGGGGGGACAACAGCCGGGACGTCCGACCATGGGCGCCTGGTTCTCTTACGGCCTGGGCAGCGAAAACCGTCAACTGCCGTCCTTCGTGGTCCTGACTTCCGGGGGCGGTCAGGGCCAACCCCTGCTGTCCCGCTACTGGGGCAACGGCTTTTTGCCCAGCAGCCACCAGGGAGTCGAATTTCGCTCCCGGGGAGAGCCCATCCTCTTTGTCTCCAACCCCAAGGGCGTCACCACCCGTTCGCGGCGCCACTTGCTGGACGGGCTGCGGGATCTTAACCGCCTCAAAATGGATGCGGTGGGCGATCCCGACATCGCGGCGCGGATCAAGTCCTTCGAGATGGCCTACCGGATGCAAACCAGTGTTCCCGACCTGATGGATACCGGCCAGGAACCCCCGAAGGTCCTGGAGCAGTACGGCGCTCAGCCCGGCGTTCCCTCCTTTGCCAACAACTGCCTGCTGGCCCGGCGGCTGGTCGAGCGAGGCGTCCGATTCATCCAGCTCTACCACCGCGGCTGGGACCACCACAACAGCCTGCCCTCGAACATCGCCCTGCAGTGCCGCCAGACCGACCAGGCTTCGGCGGCGCTGATCCGGGATCTGAAGCAGCGGGGTCTATTCGAGGATACCCTGGTGATCTGGGGCGGCGAGTTCGGGCGAACACCCATGAACCAGGGAGACATGACCCGGGGGAACTACGGCCGGGACCACCACATGAAGGCCTACACCATCTGGATGGCGGGCGGGGGCATCAAGCCCGGGGTCACCGTCGGAGCCACCGACGACCTGGGTTACAACCCGGTGGAAGAGCCGGTGCACATCAACGACTTCCAGGCGACCGTCCTGCACTGCATGGGGATCGACCACGAGAAGTTCACCTACCGATTCCAGGGCCGCGACTTCCGCCTGACCGACGTGGGCGGCAAAGTAATTGAAAAAGCAGTGGTTAGTGGATAGTGGTTAGTGATTAGTTGGGGATAGAAAATCCTATCCCCCGGCAGTGACGTAGCCTAACCCGAATTTCTCACCAGAGGTAGGAGGCATCGGTTCTCGGAATCTGGTAAAATAC
>JAPPFQ010000523.1:2637-2957 GCA_028875135.1 Acidobacteriota bacterium | reverse complement strand
CCCGGTCCCCTATGCGGGGGCTGGTCCCGCCCCACGTAAGCCGCCCGCTTGCGGGGGCGGCACAACTCGCAAGCCTTGCCAATGCCGTTTGAGCACTATTGGCATGGATCGTTGTCAACGAGCCACCGTGGCCGGTATTGAGGGCTTGCAGCAGGTCCGCGGCTTCGCCACCGCGAACCTCACCCATGACGATATGATCCGGTCGGTGGCGCAACGCATGTCGCACCAGGTTCCGAATCGTCACGGTGTCCTTGAGTCCACGAGCCTCGAATCGGAGACAGTTGCTGCGTTTAATTCGCAACTCCAGCACATCTTCGATG
>JAPPFQ010000523.1:0-2627 GCA_028875135.1 Acidobacteriota bacterium | reverse complement strand
CCGCAGCGTTTTTGCGGCCGCATTCAGGATCTCTTCAGCCAATACCCCTTGGCGCACCAAGTCGTCCGTCGAGAACGACCGCCCCCCGAATCGTCTTACCGTAATCGCTACCATCGGACTGGCCGGCGGCATGCAGATCGCCACCCGGGAGCCGTCGTCCAGGCGGGCATCCACCAGGGGCGAGAGAGCAGGATCCAGGCCCAGGGGGCGAGCAATATGGATGGCGGCCCGCCCCAACGCCTTGGAGTCGAGATCCGGCGCGGCCAAGGGATCCAGTTTGCCGTTCTTCTCGATCCAGACGTTGCCCGGTCCGTTAATCATGATCTCGCTCACCTGTTGATCCTCGAGCACCCTTTCCAATCCCGGCAACAAGGGCTTGAGCATTTCGATTCCACTGGCATTCATGGCCTTACCTCACCTGGTTGCACCGTTTCTATTCCGATACCAGAGCCCGATCCGCCTGCAGGTAGGTGATGACGATGCCCATCGGGTTATGGACCATCAAATCGGGCGGGATTCGGGTGATATAGGAAAACTGCAGGGAAAGAGACCACTTTTCCCGCCCTACTTCTTTCTCTTGCCGGATGCGCACCACTTCAAAGTCGGCGGTTGCTCCATGGGGCGGCGACCGATTGGCATGGATACGCAAGACGATGTTTTCGACTTTGGTCTCTTCCGGGGCCACTCGAGCCGCCACCAGAGCAATTTTCCTGTTTTCGTCCTGAAATGCGGCATTGGCCAGGTCGGTGGTGAGAAAGCGCAGACTGCGGGTCCAGCGTTCTTGTACCGTGGCGGCCCGACGAGAGTAGTGGTCGTGGATGAAGCGATTCAAAAAGTACTTGGTGGTAGGATCGAGAGGGTCGGATTTGGCTTCAACGGCCTTGTATTGGAGGGCTTCGGCCCGACCCACCTCGTCCACCCGCACCACGATCGGGCGGGGCATCTCCCGAAAACCGAGGCGCACGACTACGACTGCCAACAAGAGGGCAAGTCCGCCAAGCCCCATAGAGAGAAGGCGGAGATGACGATTGGAGTTGAGGGTTTCACCCCAGATTTCGGCGTATTCACGATCTGTGTCTATTGTGGACATCATCGCCTGGAAACAGCTCTCGACAAACTCCTGCCAGCTCTAGCGGCCGATTGGACAGCCAAGGAAACACCCCCGGATCCAGTGAAGCCAGCTCCTGAAATCAGTAGCGACGCCATCTCTCCTGTTTTGCAGGCCGCAAGGATTCCAGCCGCGCAGAGAGGGAGGAGAATCAGCGACCAGTAAACGACCGCGGCAAAGTTGTCCAGGGGCGCTGAATGACTCAGTGTGGTGACGTAACCGAGTCCCACTCCGCCCCATATACGGAGGATGGCTCCCGCGATTGCAGCGTAGAGAGAATAGGCGAGCACTGTCCGAAACCAACCCCAGAACAGGAAGGCCATGGGCTCGAATACCAGCCAGGGGATGAAGATGGGGCCGAGCAGGATAGAAATGGATACGGCCAGGTGCCCCCAGAGAACCTGGGCATAGGTAATGAAGAACAGGGCCAGCAGGAGCAGGCCGAAAAAGACGAACGCAATCGACGGGACTGCCTGTGTGACTACGGCATATGCCGTGGAGGGTGACAGGTCTTCGATATCGATCTGCTGCCATGCCGCCAGTATGGCGTTGCCCTGCCGGGCAAACAGGGTGCTGAGTTCAGTGTGCATGGCGGAGACGATGTCAGAGACAAACATGTTTTGCAGCCAGATCCCCTGTTCCACCACGATCTGTGGAAAGGTAGAGGTAGTGTGAGGAAGAGCCTGGCTGTAGTAGTGGAGCATGGTCTTCGGAATACTCAGAACGATGATGAGCTTCACGATCTCCCAGGGATTGAAGGACCCGCTGAAGGCGACCTGCAATCCCGCCCAGGTCACCGCAATGGTGGCTATTGCCAACCACAGTTCGTCGCCCGCCTGAATAATGCCGGGCAAAGCCGCGCCCACAACGTCATCCAGCACCCTGTCGAGGAATGCCTTGAAATTCTGTTGCTGTTCCTCCGGGATTATCGCCGGGACATTGGGATCGATCGATTGTGGCGGACGGAGTTGCATGGGACCGGGGCCTTACCGTGAACCGCCGAAGGCGGACGGAATCCGGTAGACCAAACCTTCCCGCAGTCCATCGGCGCTGGCGGCAATGTCCGCCTGTTGCTTTTCAAACAGCACCTTCTCCGCCTCTTGACGCCGCTCCCACTGCTTCCATTGCTGCCGCCGCTTGAGTTCATCCTGGTATTCTTGAGCGGCTCCCTGTGCTGCCTCAAAAGCCATCAGTTGCGCCATGGCGGATAGAAGCTCTCCCTGGGTGGCCAGACCCGTCACCTGGGCTTGAGCCAGGGCGGTATCCGAGACATTGCTGTTGGAACGCAGTTTCTGGAGGGACTCTTGTGCGCTTGCCGCAGTTTCGATCAAGGCTGTCGCCGAGTCGTCGACCAGGTAGGTGGTCACACGTCGATTGTCAGCCCTATCCTGGTCCTGAAGGTAGTGTTCCGATACCCGGGCCGCCACCTGGGGGTACACGTGGCAAAACACCACCACAAAGTCATACTGGTTGGTTTTAAATTTATTAAGGATTTTACAACACCACACCCCCACCCGTT
>JAPPFQ010000489.1 GCA_028875135.1 Acidobacteriota bacterium | reverse complement strand
GGTACGCCACTCCGAAGAGTTCTTCCGCAATATCACCGACGGGCGTTACCAGACCGTGTTTTCTCCGCTCGACAGTTCGGAGATACAGGTTACTGATTCCTCAGGCGTCCCCAAACAGCCCAGCCAGCTCAGCCGGGGCACCCGGGAGCAGTTGTTCCTGTCGCTCAGGTTCGGACTTATCCAGGATTTGGGCCAGCGATCAGAGCCGCTTCCCGTGATCCTGGACGAGGCGCTGGTGAACTTCGATCCCGAACGGGGACTGCGGGCCGCCCGCGCCTTCGTGGAGTTGTCCCGGATCAACCAGGTGCTGGTCTTCACTTGCCACCCCACGATAGTCGAGCTTTTCCAAGACGCAGCCGCCCAGTCAGGCGTGCAGGAACCCCAAGTCGTCCCGATCGGGTAAGACGACCGGAGACAATGGACCTCCGGCAAGTTGGCCGTGATCGAAGCTTTGGCCACCGCAAGGCGGGATGAGGCGGTGCATCGCGGCTACTTGCGACAGGGATGTCCAGCCAGGAGAGTGGTTGCGGATCAGTCGGGTTAACCCCGCCGTCACCGGCAGGGGAGAGGGTCAATTGGCCTTCGCACCCTGTGCATAGTCCCGGTACTTGCCGAAGAGGGTCACGAACCTGGTGGAGACAGCGTCGAAGTTTCTCGACTGCACCTGCACCGAGCCCCCCGGGCCCGCGCCTGTCCCAGCAATCAGGTCGAGATTCCTGTTTCCGATGAAGCTGGTTCTCACCGTCTCCTGCATTCTGGTCGGAAGGTAGTAGGACCGCTTGCCGACTCCAGTCTTCTTGTAGTCGATGGTGAGCTCGTAGGCCTTGATGGGTGACTCCTTGGGGATCTCGGTTTCCTTGGCGCGAAACCGCACCACCTGGAAGTCCTTGAGGTCGATCCAGCATTGCCCCTCATACCCGAAGGTAACGGACTTCTTGTCACTGACGCGGAGAGTTCGCTTGGAATGCTCGGACGGGACACTGAAGCGGAGGCGCGCCACTTCGCGGCCGTTGATCTTCTCCAGGCGTTCCAGTTCCAGGGTGGCTCGGGATTGAGGGGAGAAGAGCTCGGCGATGACGGGACCGAACTCCCCCGCCGTCTGGGGGGGCGCGCTGCTGGCCCCCACGTTTCTGTAATGCTTGCGCTTGTCGTGATAGGAGAGCTCGTGAGCCAGAAAATCCTCCTGGGTCCATCCCCCCCGGCCGATCCGGCGGTAGCGGCGGGTGGTCTGGTTGCAGACGAATTCAGGCAGTTGGCGCTCATAGTCGAAGGTCTTGGCGCGAACGGTCTTGAGGAATAGCGGCCAGTTCTTGCTGGTAGGCCTGGTTCCCGGCTTCATCAGGTCTGAGGCTTTACTGGCGACGCGCCGGGGGCGTTTTTTGCGGGAGACCTTGACCACCCGGGCCGAGGGCACGAATTCCACGGCTTGCTTCTTGCACAGCAACTTGTCCGGGAGCCGGCTTGCCTGATCACAGGTGGCCCCCGCCACTTCGGTGGGCCGCAGCAGGGGGGCGTCGGGGTTGCCGGTGGCCAGGACCCGTCCCTCATCTCCCACCACCGCCCTTGTCAGGTTGGCTCCCCGCAGGTCGGTCTCCTTGAGATTGCTCCCCGACAAAGAGGCCCCCGACAGGTCGGCGTTCTGCAGATCGGCTCCCGTCAGTAGCGCCTCGTCCAGGGTGGCTTTAGTCAGGTTCGCCTGGGCCAGGGAGGCGTCGCTCAAGTCCGCCTGGGTCAGGTCGGCCTGACTGAGATCGGCCTTCTCCAGTCGAGCCTCTGTTAGATTGGCTTGAGTCAGCAGGCTCCGGGAGAGCTTGGCTTCCTGAAGATTGGCCCCGATGAAGTTGCCGCGATACACCTCCGCCTTGGTGAAGTCGGCCTGACGGAGGTCGGCCAGCATGAAGTCCACCTTGTCGGAAAATCCGTTTCGGAAGTTGAGTCCGGTGAGCACGGCCCGGCTGAGGTTGGAGGACGAGACCTCCACTCCCTCCCAGTTCCGCCCGCTCAAGTCGACCCCGCTGAGGTTGACCCCGAACAGAATCATCCGGGAGAACAGCGCTTGGTCGAACTCGACGCCCCGCAGGTCGGTGTTGCGGATGACGGCCTCGCTCAGGTTGGCTCGATTGAGCCTGGCTCCCTGAAGCTGGGCTCCCGACAGGTGGACGGCCGTCAGATCGGCGCCGGCCAGGTCGGCCTCCCGCAGGTCGGTTCGGGTGAGGGTGGCCTCGATGAGCCTGGCTCCAACGAGTTTTGCTCCCTGGAGATTGACGTCGGTCAGGGTCGCGCCCGAGAGATTGGCGCCGGAGAGGTTGCTGCCCTGCAGGTCGGTCTTGAACAGGTCCGCCTTCCGCAAGTCGCCGCACTCCCCCCGAAAATCGGGATTGAGTCCCTGAACCCCACCGTCGTCGAAGCATCCCTGCTCGCCCCGGTAGGTGAATCGAGGGCTCTCACCGGTGGGTTCATGCTGCACAGGCCCGCCTTCCTGCGGGACAGGGACGGTTTCGGGGTCTTGGGAGGAGGCGATCATCAAGGGCGAGAGAATCAGCGCCAGCAGCATGGGTCCGTGATGCAGCAAACGGGGACTGATCGAGGTGTAGGCACTCGTGTTCACGACGGACTCCTAAAGAACAGGTCCCGGTCCCGCCCGGATGTCGCCCCGGTCAATCGGACTCCGGCATCTCGCCAAGACCCTCGGAAGTGACAACTCATTAGAACTATAGCCCTTTTGGAATGGGGCCTCAAGCGGCTTCCGGGCCCTGGATGGAACCGGACCCGTATCGGGGGCCGCAGCGAAATCCAAAGGCAAAGGAGGGACCGCGGTCTCGTTCCGACAAGTGACGCCCCCGCCCTGGAGGGCAGATCATTCGAGGGAGAAACAGCCGATCGTATTTGAAGACGAACCACCAATGAACACGAATAGACATGAAGACCGTTGGACCTCCCTGGGTGCGACAACGTTATGGGA
>JAPPFQ010000403.1 GCA_028875135.1 Acidobacteriota bacterium | reverse complement strand
GCCTGACCTCGGGCCCCAGCCGGATCGGTCCTGGGTTCAGGAGTACAACGCAAACCCGCCACATCGCCGCGCAAGGGCAGACAACTCTCAGAGGCTCAGCTCAGTAGTAGGCCAGCGGCCGGTGGCGGAGGGAGATCGGGAAACATTCCTGGATCGGGGCTGGTCCTGGAACATCGTGCGCATCCCAGCTACCGCGCGACGGGTGGTGACCGACGGCGCACAGACGCTCGCGGTATGGGTAGCTGACGCGGACTGGGGAGTCGTCCGGCAGGAGATGGTCGACGCGCTCGCCTCTCGATTTCTGCGGCCCGGCCCAGCCAACGACATCTATGACTGGGTGACTACTGCCCTCGGTCCTCCGTGGGGGCCGCACGACCTCCCCGAGAAGTTGATTCCTCCCCAAGCGGCCCAACAGGTGCACATTTTGGTGTTCGACATAGACGGAGACGGCAGCGGCGGGGTTGCAGGTTTCTTCTTCTCTAAGGACCTCTACTTGAGAGAGTACGAGGAGGCGTCCAACGAACGAGTCATATTCTACCTCGATTCACACTTGTTGGCGGATTCGGAAGGTCCCACCTGGAAAGTGACTGACCCCTCTCCAGATTTCCAGGTAGGGGCCATGGCGCACGAGCTCCAGCACATCATTTACTGGTACCATAAGGCAGTACTGCACGATTCTTTCAGAATCCCGATTTGGCTGAACGAGATGACGTCGATGGTGGCCGAGGACCTGATATCCGAAAAGATCCCGGTGCACGGTCCCCGCGGCATCGCGGGGGACGACCCGACGGCAGAATCGAACACGGGGAGAGGGCGACTGGTGGACTACGTCTTCTACAACTATCTTCCGGTAACGACGTGGGGAGGGGGAGGGCCAAGCTACGCCATCAACTACGCGCTCGGCGCCTATCTGGCGCGCACCTATGGTGCCGGGCTGTTCAGGTCCATCGTGCAATCTGAGCTGGTAGGGATCGATGCGATCGAGGAGGCACTGCGAGCCCGAGGGCACGACCTGTCGTTCGGCGACATCCTGGTAGACTGGGCGGTAGCCGGGTTGCTGTCGGACGATACAGGAGCCCGGCCTCCGTACCGGTACAACTCGGGAACCTGGAGCACCTCCAGTGCCGGCGGGCTGATGTTCCGACTGGGCTCGATCAATCTCTTCATCCACAGTGTCTGTAGTACTCCGATAACAGTACATGGCGAAGGCGACACACATTGCTGGAAAGGACCGAGACCTTTTTCACTCGAAGGGTTCAACGAATCTACCGCTCGGATCCCCCAGCCCATGCACTCCAACCATTTGATTGACCTTGGCGTCAACACTGGAACGGTGCGCATGCGTATCAGCGCGGATTCCGGTAACCGCTTCACGCTCCTCGTGAAGGATCAGTAGTGGCCGCGAACCCGACGTTTGCGTGGTGCCCGGCCGTGCCTCACGTCGCCACTGCCCTTGGAAGCGGGGCTGCTACCAGATGCCGTACGCGCTCAACTTCACCGACCTCGCGGCGCTGCTCCCAGTTTCGTACCTTGACCGCAGCCCGTAGGTTCGCAGGCAGGGAGAGCGTATCCGTGGCGGCAGAGCGAGTCGCTGGTAGCCCGCATCGTCGAAGAGCTGCGCGCGAACCCGGCGGCCCAGCGGTTGCTGCTGCGCACGCTCCTGACCAACGAGCTCCTGGGCATGCCGGGCGCGGCTTCAGAACATCGAGCGGGACGGCTGAGGCTGCCGCCGGCGACGTGACCCATGGCCCGCCGGCCCCGCCGGCTGGCTTGCCTCCGCCCAACGTGTCTCGGTAACCTGTGGCACCGATGACTGGCTCCGCTCCCGACAAGAAGGTTCTGCCCGAACAGAGTTGAGCGGCCTGCTGTCTCCGGCATTCGAGCTGGAGTATGCGCGTCGCGTCTACGAAGAACGCCCCCGGCCGGAAGTCGATCCCCGCCTGACCCCGCTGAAAGCGGAGTCGAATCCCCACCCGATCCAGGAACTGGCGCTGCAGTCCGCCGCCGGAGAGCTGCTCTTCGGCGGCACCCACGTTAGCGACAGGCAGAAGACCAGAAAGACCGCGAGAACGGCGCCCCGTCACAACGAACAACCCGTAGCGAAGCAACAGGTTCCGCCATGGCTCGGCGAGGCGAAGCGTTGAGCCGGTTCGTTCGCGTCCCGGTGGAGGCGATACAGGACTGGCCGAGAGCCGATCTGCTGACCTACACGGCGTTGGCGGCGACGTGGGGGAAAGCGATAACTATCAAGGAGATCCGGAAGCTGGCGCGGATCCGCAATAAGGACCTGCTGCACAGCCTGAAAAAACTGGCGCTGCGCAGCGAGGTGGAGCGGGTTCGATACCCTGGAGACGGAGGTCGGATCAGATATCAGGTAACGCCGCCGCTGGGCCGGTGGGCGAGGGTACCGGTAACGGTGCTGCAGGATCAGGGGCTGAGCAAGACCGACGTGCTGGTGTACATCGCCCTGGCCAGTTACGCGAGCCGCTGGAAGAAAGTGGCCTGGCCGACGGGGGAGACGCTGGCAGGACGAGCGGGGGTGTCCGTTCGAACGGTGTATGGGTCTCTGGCCAAGTTGCAAAGGCACCACATCACCTACCTTTACAGCGAGAACGGGCGGCGGCGCTACGTTCTGCTGGAAAAGCCGAAGCTGAAAAGGGTGCACGTAGTGACGCGCCGGGAGAGCGAACTGATCAGCGGGTACCGGGCGGCGATGCGCGGTGAGCCGCCGCCAGCGATTCCCGAGCTATACGTCGATACCATCCTGGAGGAAGAGATTGACACCGACGTCGGCTGAACACAAGGCGATGGGAGGGGGTGCCGGGCCGAAGGTCGGGAGGTTCCCGTTTGCCTACATAACTATAAGAACCATTGTTGGCCGCTCCCGATCTTCAAGGGGGGTCATGCTGCCGTTTCCGGCGGCGTGCCCGGGGCTGGTGCCGGGGTGCCGTTCGCGGGCGGTCGCCA
>JAPPFQ010000449.1 GCA_028875135.1 Acidobacteriota bacterium | reverse complement strand
TCCTTGGATAAGAGTATTTTACCAGATTCCGAGAACCGATGCCTCCTACCTCTGGGTAGAAATTCGGGTTAGCCGGCCCCCGGCCCTGCCGTGCCCATCTTTCGCTTGAAATCGGTCGATCTTCAACAAAAAACGAACCACGAATGGACACGAATAGACACAAATGCAGATGGAACTGATTCAGTGAGTCTTTTGCAAAGTTCGGGAGCGGGACGTTAACCGGGAATGGCCACAAAAGGCACAAAAACACAACTTGTGCCTTTTGTGCTTTTTGTGGTCACAAAACATTTTTCACCAAGTCGCACCCGTTATTGAACAAGGCAGAAACTCAGGTATGCCGGCAAGATGACCTGCCCCGCTGCGAATTTTACGAAAGGCTCCAACGACCAGCAGCGTCCAAATGTATCTGCAACGTTGTTACCCTGGTGTGACTTCGTGTCCTTCTTGGATAACCGCTCGATATCGGTTGTTACACCCCCGAATCGGCAACTCATCAATCAGTTTATTGGTGTTCATTCGTGTCCATTCGTGGTTCGTCGTTTTCTTTTGTGGATGAATCTTATCGGTCCTGCGTGCCCCGTCGTGAAGTTCACTTCTCCCTGCTTGTCGGGCTGAGGCACGGGCTGGCTAGGCGGGGGAGAGGACCTTCTCGGTGACGTAGGGGACGGTCTGGGGGCCCTCGGGGAGCACGGCGACGCGGCAGTCCGGACCGGCGGCCGCCTGCAGTTGCCTCACCAGTCCGCCGATGTCCTGAACCGGCTTGAGGTGGGCGGCCCGGACGTCGGAGTCGGGCAGGGTGGAATAGAGGTAAACCTCTGACTTCAACAATATCTTGGCCAGGATCTGAACCTGCCATTGATCCTGAATGGTCTCGGTGTGGTTGTGAATGTTGGAGAGCACCTCGGCGGGAGATCCTCCGGAGCGCAGCAATTGGCCGAAGGGTCCCTCGGAAGGCAGACCGTCGCAGCACTCCGAGGCCATGATAATGGTTCCGCCCTGCTTGACGATGCGGGCGGCGGCCGACATGCCCTTGACGGCCTGGTAGAGATTCAGGTCCAGGGGAAACCCCGAGTTTGTGGTCACGACCACGTCGAAGGGTTGCTCCACCGGTCGCATGACCGATTCTCGCGCAAACCGGCATCCCGCCTCGTGAGCCTCCTTCCAGTCTCCCGCGAAGACACCGGTAATTTCCCGGTCCTTGTTGAGAGTGACGTTGACAATGAAGTCCGGCCGGACCAGAGCGGCAATTTCCGACATCTCCCGGTAGATGGGATTGTTTACCGTCTCTCCCCAAGTGGCCTTGGGGTTGTCGATCATGGGAGCCGAGTGGTTCCGCAGGATGCTCTCGAAGGCTCCGACTCCCAGCAATACCGCTTTGGGTCCCCCTGAGAATCCCGCAAACAGATGGGGTTCGATGAATCCCGTCAGGATCTTGAGCCGGGCCTGCACGAAGTCCTTGTTGACCCAGACCTGGTTGCCGTATCGGCTGGCGCCGAGATGGACCATGCTGGAACGATCCCGGGGCTGGTGCTGAACGATGCGGTAGTTCTCTAGGATCTGCCGGCCCAGCATGGCCTCCAGTTCCTGGGGCGTGTTGGACCGGTGGGTGCCCACCGCGTTGATCAAGGTGATGTTTTCTTTCGGGATCTGGTCCAGTTCGGACAACACGATCGGCAATACCCTGTCGCTCGGCATGGCCCGGGTGCGGTCCGGAAAGATGATGGCTACCGAGGTATCGGCCGTGGCCAACTCGCGCAAGGGCGCCGCAGCCACCGGATGTTGAAGCGCATGGAGTAGGGAAGCGGCTTCGTCCTCCAGTCCCTTCACGAACCGGGGCTCGATGACCTCGACTCCCTGTTCCGGAAAATCCACATCGAGTCCATTTTTTCCGTACGCCAGTGTAACCTTCATGTCCTCTCCAGAGATTCCCACGTTCGCCGTGCAGTTGGACCGCTTTTCCGGACCCGCGGCCATGCGGGGGCCAATGCAAGCGAAGTCCAATGCAATGTTGACCCGCTCGGGTGCTTATTATACTTTGATTCGGACCGTGGCCGGAGTTTCGGGTGGGTCGCCCCGGCTTGCACCAGGTGAAGGAATCGAAATCGAAGCTGCTCGGGCCGGATCGGATGGCCCGTAACCCGCGGAAAAGATGCCATGCGAGAGAGCGACTTTTTCGATGAGAAGGACGTCAGAAAGCCGACCAGTCTGACCTGTCCTTTCTGCGGCCGCACCTTTCAGTACGAGGTGCGCTGGCGGCAGCGCCTCAAGAAGAAGACCCTGCCGGGCGGCGCCTCTTCAGAGGACCGCCGGCGGTTCGGCAAGGCTCAGTCCTACCTGGTCCGGATCGACGACATGGTCGGCTGCCAGAACGGCAGATGCCGAAGGCGGTTCGAGATTGCCAGCTTTCAGACCGTCGTCTTCCTGTCCGAATCCGAACCTGCGCCTGACGGAAACCGCAAGCGGCCTGCCGGAACCCCGGCCCGCAGGAGCCGAAACCGCAACCACCGCCGACGTTAACCTCCCGTCAGCTCTCCAGCAGGATCTTGCCGAACTGTTTGGCCTCCTCCATCCGCTGATGGGACTCCCCGGCCTCCTGCAGAGGGAAGACCCGGTCGATCGGCGGGCGTAAACCGTGCTCCGAGTAGAGTTGGACCAGGGCATCGAATTCCTGGGGGCTGGCCATGGTGGACCCCATCACCGTCACCTGCTTCCAGAAAATTCGCCTCACCTCGATCTGCCGGGCGGCGCCCAGGGTAGCGCCGTAGGTGACGATTCTCCCGGCGGGCCCGATCAAGTCCAGCGCTCTTTCGAAGACGCTGCCGCCGCTGCCGTCGATGATCACATCCAGAGGCCGGCCCTCCAGCAGTTTCCGCAGCTTGCGGCCCCACTGCTCGTCCCGATAGTTGACGCCCCCGGCCGCCCCCAGGGCGCCGGCGCGTTCGATCTTGTGATCGCTGCCCGAGGTGACGAA
>JAPPFQ010000734.1 GCA_028875135.1 Acidobacteriota bacterium | reverse complement strand
TCTCCCGGTGTGGTGGCCCGGCAGCGGAGTCGGCAACAACCGCCATCCCTATCTGAGGAGTATCATCCCCCCCTACGGCATGAAGCTCCACCACTTGGACAGCCATACCGGCACCCACCTGGTGCCGCCGGCCTATGCTCTGCCCCCACCCGGTTTCGACAACCAGACCTACGCCCCGGAGGTGCGGCAGTGGCTGGCGGCCTACGAGCGGCGGTTCGGGAAGCGGGGGACCAGCCGGGTGACCACCGAACAGGTGCCGCTTTCCCAGACCTGCGGCTGGGCCCGGGTCATCGACGTGCAACACCTGATCGGAACCACGTCCGAGGAGCAGTGGCCGGCGTCCCCGGAAATCACCCCCGAGGTCATTCAGGAGTACGAAGGCAAGCACGGACCTCTCAAGAAGGGGGAGATCGTCATTTTCCGCAGCGGTTACAGCGACCGCTATTTCAAACCCTTCCCTGAAGGCAACCGGTTCATGGCCGATCCGTTGAACGGCCGCAGCGAGGGATGGCCGGCGCCGGGACCGGAGGCCGTCGTCTACCTGGCCGAGAAGGGGATCCGCTGCGTCGGCACCGACGGTCCCACGTTGGGAGGCGCCGAGCCCCGCAGGGCCCTGATGACCTACTGGGCGCTGGGGAGCCGCGGGCTGGTAGGGGTCGAATCCCTGACCGGGCTCGGCGAGGTGCCGCAACGAGCCTATTTCATCTTCGCACCCATCAAGATCCGCGACAGTCATGGAGGTCCGGGCAGAGCCCTGGCCCTTTACTGAGTCTTCGAGAAACCGGGAATTCCGGGGCCGGCGTTCCGTCCCCGGTTAAAGCCAAGCTGGAGGGTATATGTCGGTAAAGGTGGAATGGGTAGGACATGCCTGCTTTCGGGTCTGGCGGGAGGGGGGACCGGTCATCGTCATGGATCCCTACACACCCAAGACGGTCTATTTGCCGGAGGATGCGGCCAGGGTCGATGGAGATACCGTCATCGTCAGCTCACTGACCGACGATGCCCACGGATACCCCGATCTGGTACGGGGACGCCGGAGAGTCATCGATGCTCTGGATGTGGTCGAGAACGGGTTGGCAGTTGAAGTCGACGGCAGCCCGCTGGTAACGGTCGGTGCAGCCGAATCGCCCATCCACGACAGTGGAAGCCCCAAGGACAACGCCCTCTATGCCCTGCAGGTGGGAGGGGTGTGGGTCATGCACATGGGGGATCTCGGATACGGACTGCCACGGGATGAAGTGGCTCCCTTCGAGGGGCGATGCGACGTCATGCTCGCCATCGTGGGTCAGTACAACACCTTGTCCCTGCCGGATCTGGATGCGATGATCGATCATCTCAAGCCCAGGTGGATCGTTCCCATGCACTTTGCGCTGCCTCCGGTGTCGGGACCCATGCGGCCCCTGCGGGAGTTTCTGGACCGCCGCCGGGAGGATCCCCTGATCTTTCCCAGGTCTTCGGTGGTCGAATTTCCCATCGACCTGCCGGTGCTGGACCGCCCAACCATCGTCGCCCTCGAGCCCAGCGGATACCAACCCACTGTTGGTCTGGAAGACTAGTTCAGCGGAAGCCCGGAATGCCCCGGACCGCCTACCGGGTCGCCGGGAGGAGGTAAGAAGTGAAAATCGGTGTCAACACGCTTTTCCTGCTGCCCTTCGAATTCGAAGAAGGCCTGGATTTCGCCCAAGAGCAGGGCGTCGAGATGATCGAGATCGCCTGTTTGGGGGAGGCCAGCCGGAAATACTGCGACCTTCCAAAGCTGCTGTCCGACCCTGAAGCGTTGAAGCGCTGGAAGGGTGCTCTGGATGACCACGGCTTTACCATCAGCGCCTATTCGGCTCACGGGAACGGACTCTCGCCCGATCCGGCGGAAGCCAAGCAATACTCCGAGCATTTTCGCGGAGTCTGCCGTCTGGCCGAGGCCACGGGGGTGGATCTGTTGACATTGAACGCCGGCAGCCCGCCGGGAGCGCCCGGAGATGCCTGTCCCTGTTGGGTGGTGGACCCCACCAACGCCCGCAACCGGGCCATTCTGCGCTGGCAGTGGGAAGAGCGGGTCATTCCTTTCTGGCGGGAACACGCCGCGGTTGCCCGCGATCACGGCTGCCGCCTGGCCTTCGAGCCCTGGATCGGCGACATCGTGCACACACCGGTGACGGTCATGAAGCTGCGGGAGGCCATCGGACCGATTGTGGGGTGCAACCTGGATCCGTCGCACCTCTTCGTCCAGCACATCGACGTGCTGGAAACCATCGCCTACCTGGGGGACCGGCTCCTGCACGTCCATGTCAAGGATACCCGCATGGAGCCCCGCAACCTGAAGCTGCAGGGACTGCTGGACACCACCCAGACCCCGTCCAACCCGGAGAAGCGTTCCTGGACCTTCAACCTGATCGGCTGGGGCCACGATCGGCAGTTCTGGCGCGATTTCATCACCACCTTGCGCTTCATCGGGTATGAGGGAGCCCTCTCGGTCGAGATGGAGTGCGACTATATGGATGTGCGGGAGGGATTGGAAAAGTCCATCGAGTTTCTCAAGCCCCTGGTTATGGGGCCGCCTCCCGGGAAAGGGACCGGCTGGTGGGAACTGGCGGGTTTCCATCAGATTACGGAGGACGACATCGAGTGGCCGTGAACATCGAGTGGGTGGGCCATGCCTGTTTTCGCATCTGGCGAGACGGCGGCCCGGTCATCGTCACCGATCCCTTCTCTCCGACGCGCCTGGGCTTGCCGGCCGGACCGGCCATCCAGGGGGACCTGGCCATTGTCAGCTCCCTGGACGACCTGGCCCACGGAGATCCCGGGCTGATTCACGGGGCTCCGGAAGTCATCAACGCCCTGGACCTGGTGCGGGAAAACCGCCGGGTGGAGGTGGACGGCAACCCGCTGATTCCCCTGGGTGCGGCCGAATCGCCCATTCACGAAAGCGGCAGCCCCAAGGACAACGCGCTCTACGCCTTCAAGGTGGAGGACCTCTGGAT
>JAPPFQ010000280.1:2517-2980 GCA_028875135.1 Acidobacteriota bacterium | reverse complement strand
GGACTGACCCTGGGTGCCTGTGTTCCCTGCGTCCGCTTTTACGAAGACGCCCGAATTTCACAGCTTTATCCCGGCCTGAACGACGCCGCCCTGCTCATTGGAGGCACTCAGATCCAGAACCGGGCTTCCTTCGGCGGCAATCTGTGCAACTCCTCGCCGGCGGCCGACTCCATTCCCGCCCTGATCGCCCATTCGGCCGTCTGCCTGATTGCCGGATCGGGCGGCACCCACACCGTGGCGGTGGAAGACTTCTGCACCGGTCCCGGAAGGAACGTGCTGGGGCCCAAGGAGTTGCTGGTTTCCTTTCACGTCCCTCCTCCCCCCGGGAACTTCGGCGCCCACTACCTGCGCTTCATTCCGCGAAACGAAATGGACATCGCCGTGGTCGGCTGCGGGGCTTCCCTGGAGATGGAATCCGATCTTCGCACCGTCAAGAAAGCGCGAGTCTCCCTGGGAGCGGTGG
>JAPPFQ010000280.1:0-2507 GCA_028875135.1 Acidobacteriota bacterium | reverse complement strand
ATGCCCACCGCGGTGGGGGGCGGGGGGGCTCCCCTGTATATGTACCCCCCCCTCCCCCCCCAAAAAAACCCCCCCGCCCCCCGGGGCGGGGGGGCCCCCACGCCGCTGCTGGTTGCGGAGGCGGCTGCCGCACTGGAGGGCAGGGAACTGGATGAGGGCGCCATCGAGAATGCTGCGGCTGCCGCCCGGGCGGCGGCCCGACCCATCACGGACATGAGGGGCACCGAGGAGTACCGGGTGCACCTGGCGGGAGTGTTGACGCGGCGCGCACTCGAGAAATCGTTAGAACGGGCCAAGGAGGATTGAGAATGGCGGCGAAAGTTCATGTGGCAGCGACCATTAATGGAGAACCGGTCGAGTTCCTGTGCGAGCCCAGGCAGAGCCTGTTGGAGGTCTTGCGGGACGAGTTGAAGTTGACCGGCAGCAAGGAGGGATGCAACAACGGCAACTGCGGAGCCTGCAGCGTCATCCTGGACGGGTTGCTGGTGGATGCCTGCATCGTGCTGGGCGCGGAGGTCGACGGATGCACGGTGGAAACCATTGAGGGCCTGATGGGATCCGATGGCCTGCATCCGCTGCAGCAGACGTTTCTGGAAAACGCCGCGCTGCAGTGCGGCGTCTGCACGCCGGGTTTCATCATGGCCGGCAAGGCCCTGCTGGAAAAGAATCCTGAGGCGAGCGAGGGCGACATCCGGCACTGGTGTGCCGGAAACCTCTGCCGCTGCACCGGCTATGACAAGATTGTACGTGCCATCCTGGATGCCGAACCCCAACTGGAGGTGAAGAAATGAACCCCACCGAGGTAATGGAACCAGCAAAAACTGAAGTCAAAACGAAGTACAAGGTCATAGGCACCAGGCCCATTCGCCATGACGGGGTGGACAAGGTCACGGGCAGGGCTGTCTATGGCGCCGACGTCCAGTTGCCGGGCATGCTCCATGGAAAGGTGCTCCGCAGCCCTCACGCCCATGCCCGAATCAAGTCCATCAACACCGAAAAGGCCGAGGCCCTCTATGGTGTAAAGGCGGTCATGACGGCAGCCGATTTCCCGGATTCGGGGAGTCGCACCGCCAACCTGGGGGAATTGGGCGAGGTCCCCCTGAAGCCCATGTGCGACAACGTGATGGCCTCCGACAAGGCGGTCTATCACGGCCACGCCGTGGCCGCGGTGGCGGCGACCAGCCCGCACATTGCCGAGGAAGCTCTCAAGCTGATTGAAGTCGAGTACGAGGTGCTGCCGCCGGTCATGGACGTGCTCAAGGCCATGGATGAGGATTCCCCCCTGCTGCATGACGATCTCTACACCGACGAGCTGGGAGAGAAGAGCTCCAAACCCAGCAACGTGGCCTCTCATTCCCGGCATGTCAAAGGCGATGTCAGCCAGGGGTTTGCGGAAGCCGACCACATATTGGAACGGGAGTATCGCTGCGCCACCGTCCACCAGGGCTACATCGAGCCCCACGCGGCCACGGCCATGTGGAATCCCGACGGCTATCTGACCATGTGGGTGACCACTCAGGGCGCCTTTACGGTTCGCACCAGCGTGCACCAGATCCTGGATATCCCGGTCTCCAAGCTCAAGGTCATTCCCACCGAGATCGGGGGCGGTTTCGGCGGGAAGATCCCGGTGTACGGGGAGCCGGTGGCCGCGGTGCTCTCGCGGAAAGCCAGGCGGCCGGTCAAGGTGGTGATGGACCGGACCGAGGTCTTTCTGGCGACCGGACCCACCTCGGGCTCCTACGTCAAGCTGAAGATGGGGGTCACCAACGAGGGGCGCATCACGGCGGCCGAGACCATGCTGGCCTACGAGGCCGGCGGCTACCCCGGCTCCATCGTGGCTTTGGGCGGGATCTGCATGTTTGCCCCCTACAACATCGATCACACCACCATCGACATGTACGACGTGGTGGTCAACAAGCCCAAGACGGCGGCCTATCGGGCGCCGGGAGCTCCCAATTCGGAATTCGCCGTCGAGTGCATGCTCGACGAGTTCTGCCAGATCCTGGACATGGATCCCATGGAGATTCGGCTGAAGAATGGAGCCAAGGAAGGCGACATCCAGTCCCACGGAATCCCTCATCCCCGGATTGGGTGTATCGAGACCACCGAGGCCGCCAGGGACTGCGAGCACTACCAGACCCCACTGGAAGGGCCCAACCGGGGCCGCGGGGTGGCTTCGGGCTATTGGGTCAACGCGGGCCTGACCTCGAGCGTCACCGCGCGGCTCAATGGCGACGGCACCGTTACCCTGCAGGAGGGTTCCACCGACATCGGAGGCACCCGGACCTCCATCGCCATGCAGTTGGCCGAGGTCCTGGGGATTCCGGTGGAGGATGTCGTTCCTTCGGTGGTCGATACCGATTCGGTGGGCTATACCGAGGTCACGGGAGGAAGCCGGGTCACCTTCGCCACGGGATGGGCGGCCTACAACGCCGGTCAGGCCATCAAGAGCCAGCTCATCGAGCAGGCGGCCGACGTCTGGAAGGTCGACAAGGACCAGGTGACCC
>JAPPFQ010000105.1 GCA_028875135.1 Acidobacteriota bacterium | reverse complement strand
GAGAAGGACCCGGCCTTTGCGAAACTGGGCATGAAATCGGGGCACGGCAACGGCGACGCCGGACTGACCATCGGACGGCAGACCCTGCAACCCATCCATGACTTCGTCGACCGGGCGGCTGCGGAGGGGAAGCCCTTCTTCGTCTGGTATGCGCCCTTCCTGCCCCATCTGCCCCACAACCCGCCCCGCAGGCACCTGGAGCCCTACGCGGAAGATTCCCGGGTGCCTGACCATCTGGCCCCCTACTACGCCTGCATTACCTGGCTGGACGAAACCGTGGGGGATCTGCTGGGCGCCTTGCGGCAGCGAGACCTGCTGCGCCAGACCCTGGTGGTCTTCGTGGTCGACAACGGATACGTGGTGGACCCGGAGAACCCCAACCGGTCGGTGCGCAGCAAGAACACCCCCTTCGAGCAGGGCATCAGGACTCCGATCCTGATCGGTTGGGAGGGTCAGACTAGTCCCGGAACCCACGCCGGCCTGGTCAGCACCATCGACCTGGCACCGACGCTGCTGGCAGCAGCCGGCATCGGGGAGGCGGGCACGGAGCTTCCGGGGATGGACCTGATGCCGGTGGTCCGGGGCCGGGCTACCCTGCCGCCTCGGCCCGTATTCGGCGAGATCTATCGCGGCTACGCCGTGGAACTGGAACAGCCTGAGGAGGAAGTCCTCTTCCGCTGGGTGCGCTGGGGGAATCACAAGCTGATCCTCCCCGAGGGTTCGGATGAAGGGGCAATGCTGTTCGATTTGACGGCCGACCCCAACGAGTTGAACAATCTGGCCGGGAATCCCCAACTGAGGAGCCGCCGGCAGGAGATGGAACGGCTGCTGGACGGCTGGTGGAACCCGAGAAAGCAATAGTTTCGACGGCGATGCGCATCGGTGCCCTGGATCGTTCACGAGGGGACCGGGAGAAAGGCGAGGCTACGACGATGAAGCTCAAGAGCGGAATTCCCGTGCGATGGGTCGTCAGTGTCCTGCTGGCGGCCGCTTTGCCGCTGCTGGCAGCCTCTCTCCAGGCCGCCACCGCCGGCGACCGCCCCAACGTCCTGTTCATCGCCGCCGACGACATGCGCCCCCTGCTGGGCTGCTACGGAGAGCAGGACGTCCAGACCCCCAGCATCGACCGGCTGGCCGCCCGGGGGACCACCTTTCGCCGGGCTTACTGCCAGGCTCCCCAGTGCAGTCCGTCGCGCGTGTCCCTCATGTTCGGACTGCGGCCCGACACCACCGGCCACTACTCCAATCGCCACCCCTTCGATCGCGAGCGCTTCCGGGAAAGCCCCAGTATCCCCGAGCACTTCAAGAACCACGGCTATCACACCCAGTCCTTCGGCAAGATCTACCACAACGAGACCGACCATCCGGAGGGCTGGTCGGCGCCCAGCTCGCCGGGTCGGAAGCGGGAGATGTGGGAGACGGTGGACGAAGCGGCCATCGCCGGGGTGGAGTTCGCCAAGCGGGCTCAGGTGCGCACCGTTATCGCTCCCAGAAACGACTGTCCGGCCATCCAGGCTCCCGACGTGCCGGACGAAACCCTCTACGGCGGGCGCATGACCGGACAGGCCATCGCCGCCATGGCGGCCGTCAAGGACCGGCCCTTCTTCCTGGCCGTGGGCTACTACCGCCCCCACCTGCCCCTGGTGGCTCCCAAGAAATACTTCGACATGTATCCGCTCGACCGCATCCGGCTCCCGGAGCAGCGCCAGCCGCCGGCCGGCGCGCCCCTCTGGTCGATCTACAACTCGGTGACCTACTGGCATCCCAGGGCCCGGGAAGTCTGGCGCATCGACCTGGATTTCCCCAAGTATCCCTCTACCCGGGAAGAGGCGCTCCGCTTTGCAGGCTGGGAGTTGCGCAGCTACCGGGGAATCCCCGCCGGCGGCCCCATATCCGACACCCTCCAGGCCAGGGTCTGGCAGGCCTATCTGGCCTGTGTCAGCTACATCGATGCCCAGGTGGGGCGGCTGCTGCAGGCACTGGAAACCTACGGGCTGTCGGACAAAACCATCGTGGTGTTCTGGGGAGACCACGGCTGGCACCTGGGCGAGCACGGCACCTGGGCCAAGATGACCCTGTTCGAGTGGGCCACTCGGGTGCCGCTGCTGATTGCCGCGCCCGGCCGCCCCCAACCCTCGCGGACCGAGGCGCTAGTGGAGCTGGTGGACCTCTATCCGACCCTCTGCCGCCTGGCCGGCCTGCCCGTTCCCAGGCACGTGGAGGGAAGCGACCTGGTTCCTTTGCTGAACGACCCGGAGCGGGCCTGGAAGCAGGCCGCCTTCAGCCACTTCCCCCGGCACGACCACAGCCTGGGGCAATCCATGCGGACCGACCGCTACCGCTACACCGAATGGGTGGGCCTGGACGGCAGCCTCAAGGGCACCGAACTCTACGACCACGACGCCGACCCCCTGGAACTGGTCAACCTGGCCGCCTCTCCGGCCAGCGCCTCGGCCGTGCAGCAGCTCGCCCGCCAGATGAAGGCCGGCTGGAGGGCGGCCCGCCCTGCGGGTGAAGGGAATGGGGCCCGGGATTGATCTGCGAGCCTGGGAGCTCAAGGGAGAAAGGAACAACGACAATGAACAGTGAGGAAATGACCCAACTGGAATCCCGTTTGACCCGGGCAATGGCTGAAATGGAAGCCCGGCTAACCAGTGCCCTCCATCAGGTCCGCACGGATCTCTCCAAGGAAGTGGGTGACCTTAGATCGGATGTTTCCAGGCTGGAAGGCGGGTTGAAGTACGTGAACGTCTTTCTGGGCGCTGCCGGTCTATTCGTTGGGGGCGCTGTCATCAAGTATCTGCTGACCTGAATCTACCCCAGCCCCCATCTCTCGGCGCGACCAATCCTGTCGCCGCCTTCGCGGCTCAACGCTTTCGCGACGCACTCCATGGGCTTACGCCCACGGCTACCTGCTGCCGCCGCAGCAACAGACTTTCAAATTCCAGTGATGTTTATCGTTGTCCAGTAGAGTTTATAAGTATGTTTTAT
>JAPPFQ010000482.1 GCA_028875135.1 Acidobacteriota bacterium | reverse complement strand
CCTGGATCTACGGGCTGCAGCAGAACGCGGAGAACCGCAGCAACCTGGCCCTGGTCAACACGGGTGAGATCGACGACAGCTCCAGCACCTTCGAGATCACGATTTACGACGGCAGCGGGGAGTCCGAACCGAGAACGAGAAGCGTGACGCTGGGTCCCCGCCGCTGGACTCAGCAGAACGGGATTCTGGGCAGGATCAGCCAGGGGTACGTGCAGGTGCGGAAGGTCTCGGGCAACAACCCGTTTGTCGCCTACGGAGTGATCAACGACGGCGGCAGACCCGGGGAGCGCAGCGGCGACGGCGCTTTCCTGCCCAGCCAGGAGTAGGCGTTCCCGTTTTCCGGGGCCGATTGTTCTCCCGCGAGGCTGGGCTATGGAACACTACCGACGGCTTCCGGAGGGGTAGCGCCCCTCTTGCCAGGAGGAAAGTAATGATGTCCACACGAACCAAAATTCTAAAGACCCTCGCCCTGTCCTTACTCGTTTCCTCGCCGACCGTTGCCGATGGGCTGGGACAGGGCACGTCGCCGGATCTTTCCTTTTCCAGCCTGGGGGACGTTGCCCTCGACGCCCAAGGCAACATTCTGGTCGTCGATTACGATTCCAATCGGGTCTACCAGGTCACGCGTGACGGAACGATCTCCGTTTTTGCCGGGACCGGGCAGCACAGAGAAGGCAACGATTCGGTTGGCGATGGCGGACCCGCGACCGCAGCTCAGTTGCGTTATCCGGCAGGTATTGCCGTCGGCCCGCAGACGGAGGTCTACATCACCGACAACGACCGAATCCGGCGGGTGGATTCCAGTGGAATCATCACGACTTCCGCCGGCGGGGGATCGGAAAGGGGAATAGCCGGAGGGCAGTTGGCAACCGACTTTCAACTGCACGATATAAGAGCCATTGAATACGACCCGCGTTCAGGAAGATTGTACATCTGGCAAACGGATCAGCGAATCTGGCGGGTTGAGAATGACAGGATCTTTCATTTTGCAGGAAGTGGACAAAGAGGCTGCGGGGGGGACGGCGGTCCTCCTATCGAGGCCCAATTCGAGCAAATCAACGACATGGCGGTCGGCCCCGACGGGTCGCTTTTTCTGGCCGACGACACCAATAACCGAATTCGCAAGATCGATCCTGCCGGGTCAGCGATCACAAACGTAGTGGGCAATGGACGGTTCAGCAACAACCGGATTCCGGATGGGACTCTCGCCGTCAGAACAGGCATGCGGTATCCAAAGGGATTGGCGTTTGACTCCCGGGGCCGCTTGCACGTTATCAACGATATCGGAGTCATCCATAGACTTGAAACCGACGGATCGTTGACGTTGTTTTCCAATCTTTCCGATCTGCCCAGCGGAGAAGCTGCAGGGAGGATGGTCTTTGATCCTGCCGGGAATTTGATCATTGCGGACCAGTATACTCCCAGAATCCTCGAGGTCAGTGCCGATGGCAGGCGGGTTCGGACGATCGTCAGCGGTTCCAACTCCGGCATGTCCCAGGGGATCTCGGACTTCTCACCGATGGCTTCCCCCGGCATTTCCCGAAACAAACCCACTCCCCGAGACACCCATTCGATCATTGGTGGAGAGGAAGTTTCTCCCGGAGAGTGGCCCATGGTCGTACGGATAGGCACCCCGACGAGTTTCTGTACCGCAAGCCTGGTGGCGCCCAACTGGGTTCTCACCGCCGCTCATTGCCTGGTCGATGGTGACGGGTCTGTTGATGACCCGAGCGACATTTCCGTGTTCCTGGGACACGACTGGGACGAGGGAGTTTGCGAGAACACCAGAGATGAGATTGGACGGGTGATCATCCACCCGGACTACTACTACAAGGGCGCGGGCTTCAGAAACGATGCCGCTCTCATTGAGATTCTGGAGCCGGCTCCGGCCGCCCCGGTCAGGATACTGACCCCGGAGGAAGAAGCCTGGCATATCTCTTCCGGCAGTACCGCCTCCGCCGTCGGTTGGGGCCGAACCGATGATCGCAGCTACCCCCGAATCCTTCACCAAGTGGATATCCCCGTCTGGACTCCGGAAGATTGTCTGAGGGACAGCTTGTGGAGAAGCAGCGACGTGGTCCACGAGCGAACACTATGCGCTGGAAAAGAAGGTATGGGAGCTGACTTGGGAGATAGCGGTGGTCCTCTCCTCGTGGCTCTCCCCGATGGCGATTGGGGACAGGTGGGAATCGCTTCCCAATGGGGAGGCGCTAGAAGGGGTTACCCGACAGTCTACACCCGTACGTCCGCCCTCTACGACTGGATCCACCAGCACATTGACGGCGGCCTTCAGTTCTCCCGCCTGAACGCGGGGCAAGTGCTGACCACGGAAAGAGGCCGGCTGATCTTTCTCTCGGGCGACCAGTTCGAAGAGACCGATCCAGCGGGAGCTGTGAGCACCGGGAGCTACTCCTTCCAAAGCCACGGATCCCGGACGGGAACGCTGACGTTGACCTACGATGACGACACCTCCTGTTCGGTTCAACTCACCTTTACTTCCGCGACGGCCGGTACGTCCAGTTATCGCTGCAGCGACGGGCGTTCCGGCAGCGAGAGCTTTCAGCTCACCTCAGGGGACGCAAGCCTGTTCGTCCCGGTCCTGCTGACCTCGGCCGGGCGCAACAACGCCTTCTTCACCTCCGAGCTGACCCTGACCAACCGGGGCACCGAGGAGGCCACCCTCCACTACACCTACACCGCCCGCGCCGGTGGCGGCAGCGGCACCGCCACCGACACCCTGGCCCCGGGACGCCAGCGCATCCTGCCCAACGCCATCGACTACCTCTCAGGCCTGGGCATTCCCATCCCCGACTCCGGAAACCGCATCGGGACCCTGCGGGTGGAGGTTTCCGGGTCTTCGGAGGTGAGCCTGACCACCCGAACCTCCACCGCCGTCCCCGACGGCCGCGCCGGCCTGGCCTATCCCTCCATCGCCGAGGATGAAGGCTTCCAGGAAGCGGTCTACCTGTGCGGGCTGCGCCAGAACACCCGGGACCGCT
>JAPPFQ010000457.1 GCA_028875135.1 Acidobacteriota bacterium | reverse complement strand
CACATCCTGAAGCACAGGGGCTCCAAACCCCTGCAGCAGGTCGGCCAGCTCCGCCTTCTGGTCCCCCTGCACGTCGAACAGCACCATGTCGGGCTGGCCGCTGCCGGCGGCTCTCAGGATCTGACCCAGCAGTCCCTGGTGCACCAGGTAGAGCAGCATCATCAGGAAGGTGGCGAAACCGATGGACAGCACCAGGACCACGGTCTGGTTGTGGGGCCGGTGGAGATTGGCCAATCCCTGGCGCCAGGGATAGGGCCAGGAGCCCGGGAAGAACTTTCGGATCAGCACCATGCCCAGCCGTGCGGCCGCCGCCAGCAGCGCCAACGAGATCAGCAGGCCGAGCGCAAAGCCGACGGCATCCATCCAGCGGCGGGTGTGGACCAGCGCAAACCCCAGGATGGCGGCCACAATGGCCAGGCGAACCAGCCACGGAGCCCAGTCGAAGGGCGGTCGACCGGCCTCATAGTCCATCCGCAAGGCCGCCAGAGGCGACACTCTGCGAACGAACAACAGCGGCTGAATCGAGAACAGCCAGGCCAGGACCAGTCCGATGAGCCCGGCCCCGGCCAATGCGCTCCAGGAAAGGCTGAAGGGAATGGCCACCGGCAAAAAGTCCCGCAGCACGCCCGGCAGAAAATATTGCAGACCCACTCCCAGCAGGATGCCGCCAAGGATGCCGGCCAGACTCATGCCCAGGGCCTGGCAGAGGTAGATGGACAGCGTCTGGGGCGGCTTGGCTCCCAGGCAGCGCAGCAGGGCCGCCGTCGGCACCTTTCGCTTGACGTAGACGTGGACCGAGCTGGCCACACCCAATCCCCCCAGCAGCAGGGCGATGAACCCGACCAGGTTCAGAAAGTCCGCCGAATTCTCCAGGATTCGTCCCAGGCGGGCCTTGCGCTCGGCCACCGTTTCGGCCCGCAGGCGATGCTCCAGTAGTTGCGGCCGGATCCCTTGAAGCAACGCCCTCAGGTCAACCCGGTCGTCGAACTTGAAATAAACCCGGTAGGAAGCGGTACTTCCCCACCCCAACAGCCCGGTCTCTTCCAGGTAGGCGAGGGGGATATAGACGCGGCCGCCGACCAGGTTGCTGCCCAGAAACTCGCCCGGCATTTGCCTGAGGCGTCCCGCGATGCGAAACGACCGATTCCCGATCCGAACGGCATCTCCCAGACGAGCCTGGAACTGATCCATCAGGCTTGCTTCAACCAGGGCGAAGGGACCCTGATCGAGTTGGTCGGGCGCCCGGGGCGGTTCCACCTCGACTGTGCCATAGAAGGGAAAAGTGGTCTCGCCGGCCCGCACCTGGGCCAGCCGGCTGCCGTCGCTCGCGGGAAAATGCACCATCGAGGAGAATCGCACCTCGCGGGCCTGAGCCCCACCCAGGCCGTCCACCAGGGCTTCAGCCTCGCCGGTGAGGGGCTGCCGGCCGCTAAGCAGCAGGTCGGCCCCCAGCAAGGACTTGGCCTGGAGGTCCAGAGCCGATTTCAGGTTGGCCCGGAAGCCGCTGATCGCCACCAGGGCGGCCACGCCCAGGACGATGGAGGCGGCGAACAGCAACAACTGTCCGCGGCTGGACCTGCTGTCCCGCCAAGCCATTTTCCAGGGCCAGGGGTTGAGAATGGATCTCATGGGGGGCGCCTCAGACCGACTCCGATTCGGTTCCGGATGAACCCCGGAGATTACCTGACGGGGTCTGTTCCGGGATTCGATCCGGTGGGCCCGGCGAGTCGGAATCCCGGTCGGAAGTGATCTTCCCACCCCTGAGAGTCAGAATCCGTCGGGTCTTGCCGGAGAGTTCCAGGTCGTGAGTCACCACCAGCAGCGTGGTGCCGAAGTCCCGGTTCATCTCCAGGAGCAACTCGATCACCTTCTCGCCGGTTTCGGCATCCAGGTTCCCGGTCGGCTCGTCGGCGAACAATATCCTGGGGCGATTGACGAAGGCCCGAGCCAGACCGACTCTCTGCTGCTCCCCGCCGGACAGTTGGACCGGGTAGTGGTGGGCGCGATCCTCCAGTCCCACCTGGCGCAGCAGCTCCCGGGCCCAGGCCTTTCCCGGTTCCCCCCGCAATTCCAATGGCACCATGACGTTTTCCAGAGCCGTCAGGGTCGGGACCAGTTGGAAAGTCTGAAACACGAACCCTACCGATTGATTTCTCAGTTCCGCCAGGCCGTCCTGGTCGAGGTCTCCCAGATTCCGCCCGTCGAGCAGAACCGACCCCGAGGTGGGATCGTCCAGGCCCGCGCACAGCCCGAGCAGGGTGGTCTTGCCGCTGCCGGAAGGTCCCAGCACCGAGCAGGTTTCCCCGGGACCCAGCGAGAAGGTGACGTCGTCGACCACGGTGAGCAGGCGCTCGCCGCTCCGGTAGCGCTTGGTGAGTCGGTCCACTTGCAACACCGGAGGGCCTGGGACTGCGGGGGAATTCAAGAAGCGACCTCCGGACAGGGACGGGAATCCTTCGGGTGTGGTTGATCGAGGGTGGTATCGCACCGCCCGGCAAGGCGCGAGGGCCGGAACCGAACCGGCGATCCACCGGGCCTTATTGTTGCACAGTTCCGCCTCGTTCATAATAGTAACGGCCAGCCGGGGGTAAGTGGAGAGTGGTGAGTGGTGAGTGGTGAGTGGTCAGGCCTGGGTTTCGGGAGCAGGCAAGCACCTAATGAGATGACTGCGCCAACCTGAAACAAACGCCGGCGCCTAGTGGCTGGAAACCGGTTCAAAGTCGAGCATGAGCAAATGTTTTACTAACATCGATGCACAGGATGCACAGGATTAACAGGAATAGCGGGACGAGAGCTTCCAGCACGAGAAGCCAGCTCAGGCGATGATTCGGTGCGGTTTTGCGGATTCCCGGCATGAAACGCTAGCCGTTTCCTGAAAAGAATCCTGTATATCCTGTGCATCCTGTGCATCGATGTTCATTTGGTAGAAAATCGTGCCAACGCAACCGGGTCCTTGTTCCCGACAGGCTATGAAGATTCGTTGTTTCACTCTCGAATGATC
>JAPPFQ010000163.1 GCA_028875135.1 Acidobacteriota bacterium | reverse complement strand
GGAATACTGGAATGGTGTATCGAATGTCCCTCTGAAACAATGCCTTGGGACTCAGGATGTCGGTCTTCAAAGTATTTCACTCTTTCTTGGGTCTCGCGCTAAACGAGGGATGGCCCAGGAGATCCCATGGGACCTGACTGGGACAGCCGGCCAACGAGATATCAGGGCCGCAGCGACCGGGTTCTCACCGTCACCTGCTCGATGCGCTCCGGGTGGGGCCGGAAGCCGATGCCCGCATGCGGAAGCACATGGATCCTTCCCTGCGGGTCTACTTCCACCTCCGGCTCAATCAGGTCCTTCCGGAAATAGCGCTTGCTGGCGGAGACATCGCCCGGCAACCTGAAGTTCGCCAGGGTGGAGAGGGCCACGTTGTGGGCCCGGCCGATCCCCGTTTCCAGCATGCCCCCGCACCAGACGGGTATGTTGCGATCCCGGCAGACATCGTGAACCTGGAGGGCTTCGGTGTAGCCGCCGACTCTCCCCAGCTTGATGTTGATGATCCGGCAGGCCCCCGCCTCGATGGCCTTGCGGGCGTCCTCGCCGTCCAGGATGGATTCGTCCAGACAGATGGGCGTGCGCAGGACCTTCTGGAGCTGGACGTGGTCCAGGATGTCGTTCCAGGCCAGGGGCTGCTCGATCATCAACAGGTCGAAATCATCCAGAGCCTTCAGGCGATCCAGGTCGGCCAGGCTGTAGGCCGAATTGGCATCGCACATCAGCAGGATCTCGGGGAAGCGCTTTCGGACTTCCCTCACCACGGCCACGTCCCACCCCGGCTTGATCTTCATCTTGATCCGCTGGTAGCCCGCCGACAGCTCCTTCTCGATCTTCTCGAGCAGCTTTCCGGGGGTCTCCTGAATGCCGATGGAGACCCCGCAATCCAGGGTGTTGCGCTGCCCCCCAAGCAGTTCGTGGAGGGGCTTTCCCTGCAGGCGGGCATAAAAGTCCCAGATGGCCGTCTCCACGGCGGCCTTGGCCATATTGTGGCCGCGGATGGGTCTGAGGAGGGGCGCCACGTCCCGCGGATGGGAGATCTCCGCGGCAAAGACCCTGGGGACCACCCAGTCCTGGAGCACGTGCCAGGCGGTTGCGGTGGATTCGTGGTTGTAGAAGGGGCCCTCGGGAGCGGTGGATTCCCCGTAGCCGACCAGTCCCTCCCCGAAGACTCGAACCAGAATCACCCGCCGCAGGGTGGTCCGGCCGAAGCTGGTCTCGAAAAAGGAGATCAGCGGCATCTGCACTTCACGGAGCTCGATCTGTTCGATCTTCATAGATTCAAGGCAAGCTGGGTCAGCAACGCGGCTCGAGGAGCCAGGCTTTCCACCAGCACATGTTCGTGCAAGGCGTGGGGACCGGCGCCGTCGGGGCCCAGGCCATCCAGGGTTGGGATCCCCAGGGCCGCGGTGAAGCAACCGTCGCTGCCTCCACCGGTCGAACCTTCCTGCAGGTCGATGCCCAGCTCGGCAGCCAACTGTCGGGCCTCCCGGTACAGTTGAATCACCTGACCGTTGCGCTCCAGGGGTGGCCGATTCATGTTTCCCTGAACGACAAGCCGGCTTCCCTCGACCCGGGGCTGGAGCCCGCGGATGCAGCCCGTGATTCGCTCTCCCTCGGCCATGGTGGCCACGCGCACGTCCACTTCCATCTCGGCCCGGTCGGCGATCACGTTGGAGCGGGAACCCCCGCGAAAGACCCCCGGATTGACCGTGGTTCCCAATTCCAGGTCATTCAACTTGTAGAGCTCCAGGACCTGGTAGGCCAGCTCCTGAATGGCGCTCACTCCCTTCTGGTAGTCCACCCCGGAATGGGCGGCCACGCCGCCGGCTGAAATCACGAAGGTGCCAACTCCTTTGCGGGCGGTCTTGACGGCGCCTCCCGGCAGGCAGGGCTCCAAAACCAGAACGGCCCGGCAATCCCGGGCCTCCCTTTCGATCAAGGCCCGAGCCGTTGGCGTCCCGACCTCTTCGTCGGAGTCGAGCAGGATGGTCAGGGGCCGCTTCAACTTTCCCAGCCCGCTCGACAGATAGTGGGCCAGCGCCAGCATCAGGGTGGTGCCGCCGCGCATGTCGAAGGAGGCAGGCCCGAAGATCTTTCCGTCTTCCAGCCTGGCCGGACGGCGCCCGGCCTCTCCCATATCCCAAACCGTATCCAGGTGTCCCAGCAACAGCAGTGGTTTTCCCTGGGCATCGGGTCCTGAGAATCTGGCCAGCAGGTGATCCCCCGCTTCCACGTTGGGGACCAGTTCGACCGCGGCGCCGTAGCTGCCGAACCGATCGGCCATGCGGCGGGCCAGCCGATCCAGAGCCGGCTTGTTGTCGGAAGGCGAATCGGTGTTGACCAGGTCCATCAGCCACTGGACCATCTGCGGTTCCAGATCGCGAAAGTAGGAAAGGAGTGTGCTCATGGGAAGAATGCCGGGGCAGGCGGGCTCTGCCCCGCTCCAGGGCTCTCAGAGGCATGCCCGCCCCGCCGGGTGTACAGGGAAGCTCGAAAGATGCGCGGCCAAGGATTTGAAGCCGGATGCCCTTATCCCCTACTGCCGCCCGGCCGGATTTTGCCGTCCGGGGCCTAGTGGCGCCGGCCCGCGCCCGAATGTCGCCACAAAATACCACAGTTGGCGGGACCCCCTTTACCATAAATTTAGGCGAGTGACACACTGGTTCTTGCTAAGATACAGGTCCATCGCGGAATTAATGACGATCAGGGTAGCGCCCAATGAACCTGGTTTCTGAACCGGGGAGTCCCGTCGACCATCGACAAGCCGCTCCCAAGAAAGGCAGACCGAAATGAATTCCTCACGACGATCGTTTTTAAAAGTGTCCGGCGCCTGCACCATGGGCTTTCTGGGGCTTCGCTCTCTTACCGGCAAGGGGTTGTCGAAGCCCCTTCCCAAACCCAAGGCTCCCGCCGGCTATGGAGATCTGCAGCCCGACCCGGAAGGAGTCATCGAACTCCCCGCGGGCTTCACCTATCGGATCTTGTCCGAGGTGGGAGAGTTGATGGA
>JAPPFQ010000676.1 GCA_028875135.1 Acidobacteriota bacterium | reverse complement strand
GAGTTCGAGGGATTCCTCAGTATCAGCACCAGGGATCTCAGGCTGAGCGTCGCAAAGATCTTCGCCTTCGAGGAGTCGCCTTCCGGGGAGGAGTACGAAACGCGTTTGCATGAACTCAGGATCGACACCAAGAAGCTGCGATATCGCCTGGAGCTCCTGAATGCCGCTTACGACCAGCGGTTCGGACAGGCGATCAGGCTGGCCAAGCAACTTCAGGACGTCATCGGTTGGGCCCACGACCATGGGGTGCTGATCGCCCAACTGGAATCCCACCGGCGATACCTGACCCAAAAAGGCAGGATGAGGCTGGTCAGGGGCTGCCAGCGAACCATCGCGGACTTCGACGCACTCAAGACCTCCTATCTCGATCGGGTCGAACCGGCCCGCATCGGTTTTCTGCAGGAACTCTCCAAGCTGGATCTGGCGCCCGAAAAACACCTGCTTCCCGGTCCGGGCAGGATCGGGAAACAGGCAATGTCCGGGTGATCCCCGCCGCTCCGTCCTGCCGGCCTGTCGATCGTCCGTCCGCCGTCTCGCCCCGGACGGCTTCCGGCCGCATCCTTCATCGCGGCCCTGATTCCCCGCCGGTCATTGTGTTAGGTTGTTGACTGGGTTACACTAGGCGGAACAGACATGCAGATCGACGAAAGAAGAATTGCCGTATTTATCGACTTTGAGAACGTGGCCATGGGTGTCCGCGAAAGCCGATACGGCAATTTCGACATTGACCTCGTCCTCAAGCGGCTGGTCGAGAAGGGAAAGATCACCGTCAAGCGGGCCTACTCCGACTGGCATCGCTATACCGAATTCAAGAGGGCCTTTCACCAGGCCGCCATCGAGCTGATCGACGTACCTCAGAGCCGTTACAGCGGCAAGAACAGCGCTGATATCCGAATGGTGGTGGATGCGCTGGATCTCTCCTATCAACGGGATCACATCGATACCTTTGTCCTGGTTTCCGGAGACAGCGACTTTTCACCCCTGGTCTCCAAGTTGAGGGAATACGGCCGCTACGTCATCGGGATGGGGGTCAAGCAGTCCTCTTCCGATCTGTTGATCAACAACTGCGACGAGTTCATCTTCTATGAAGACCTGGTCCGGCCCTCCGCCGAGAATACGCGATTGGCTCCCAAGCTGAATGGATTGCCTCGCAAGAAGGCCGAGGCCCTGGGTCTGGTCGTCGAGACCTTCGAGGCACTGCAGCGGGAAGGCAAGGAAGTCATCTACGGCTCCGTCATCAAGCAGACGCTGGTCCGGAAGCTGCCCTCGTTCAATGAGAGCTACTTCGGCTACCCGAGCTTCTCCCGACTTCTGGAGGATGCCGCCGAAAACAAGCTGCTGCAGTTGACCAAGGATCAGAAGAGCGGCGGCTACATCGTCACTTTGAGCGGGAATGGCGCCGCCACGGAGACGCCTCCGGAAGAACCGGCGGAGTCGACGATCTCCGGGGGCGAAAGCCCGACGCCTGCCGGCAAGAGCAGTGGTTCGACCAGAACCCGCTCGTCCCGAGGTCGCCGCCAGGGTGCTCGAGAGAAAGCCAGGAGCGAACCACCGACTCCGGTCGAAACCGCACCCACCGACCCTCAGACCGCGGCGACGCCCCAGGCCTTGGCGGAAACGCCCGAGACTCCGTCCGAGAGCCCACTCCACGGGGAAAGCACCTCGGCAGAACAATCCACGGAGCCATCTCCCCCGGTTGAAAAGAAAACGGCGCGTCCCCGACGGCGCTCTTCCAGGAGTCGTGGCCCCAGGAGCAAGGAGCCCGCCGCCAAGGCAGCCGAGGAAGCTCCTCCGGCGGAGGTTCCCGTCGCCCCTCCTGAGCAGCCCGCCGAAAGCCCATCAGACACGCCGACCTCTCCTGTGGAAGCGCAGACCGCGGTGGAGGAGCCACCCGCAGGTGAGACCACCTCGGCCGAACCATCCACCGAGCCCTCTCCTCCGGTCGAAAAGAAAGCCGCCCGTCCCCGCCGGCGCTCTTCGAGAAGCCGGAGCGCCGGGCGCAAGGAGTCCGCCACCAAGGCGGCCGAGGAAGCTCCTCCGGCGGAGGCTGTTGCCGCTCCGCCAACCGAGGTCGCTGCTGCCCCGCCGGAGCAGCCTGCAGAGATCGCATCGGCCACGACTGCCTCTCCCGAGGGGGAGCAGCCCAAGGTGGAGCAACTGCTCCTGGGTGAAACCACCCCGGCCGAACCATCCACCGAGCCGTCTCCCCCGGTCGAAAAGAAAGTGGCCCGTCCCCGCCGGCGCTCTTCCAGGAGCCGCGGCGCGGGGAGCAGCAAGTCCGCTGCCAAGGCAGCCGAGGAGGCCCCACCGGTCGAGGTTCCCGCTACCCCGCCGGAGCAGTCTCCGCAGAGCAAGGCGGCCACCGACGCGCCCGCAACGGGAGGGCAGGCTTCAGTGAAAGAAGCATCCCCGGTGGAGGCGCCGGCCACCGACGCGCCCCTGCTGAGCGGGGCTGCCGCTCCCCTGGCCGAATCGGACCCGGACGGCGGCACCGCCCCCAAGCGTCGCAGGAAGACCACGACTGCCCGCAAGAGGACCACCCGCAGCAAGACAACCCGGAGCCGCAAAACACCGGCTCCCGACACGGAACCTACCCTCTTCTCCCAGATTCAAGATTCAGCCGAGTAGGTCCAGCCTCGCCGGCTCCCAGTGAGGCTACGCGCCACCGATGAGAAAAACCAAAATCGTGGCAACCGTCGGGCCCGCCAGCGACTCGGCGCGAGCCCTCCGGCAGTTGATCCGGAGCGGAGTCGACGTTTTTCGGCTCAACATGTCCCACGGTGACCATGCCTCCCATCGGAGGGTGATCCGAAGCATTCGAAAGATCGCCGAGGAACACAATCGCCCGACAGCCATACTGGTGGACTTGCAGGGCCCCAAGTTGCGCCTGGGCACGTTCGAGGGCGGACAGGCCGAGTTGGCGGCCCGGCAGCGATTCACCCTGACCACCCGGAAGATTCAGGGCAACCGGCACACCGTCTCCATCGATGCCCCCACGTTTCCCC
>JAPPFQ010000462.1 GCA_028875135.1 Acidobacteriota bacterium | reverse complement strand
AAGGTGATTGCGCTGGACACTCCCAACACCCTGGTGGAATCGCTGGGGGCCGATGAGATTGTGGAATTCAGCCTGGAGGGTTTCGTCGCCGACGACCGGCTCTCCCGGCTGCCCGGCGTACGCGGGGTGCGGAGCCGCGACGGAAATTACCTGCTTACCGTCTCCAGCGTGGCTGAAGCCCTGCCGGCCTTGCTGGCTGAAGTGGAGATTCACCAGGCCAGGCTGGTGGGTTTGACCACACACACGGCCACGCTGGAAGACGTCTTTGTGACCCTCACCGGGAGAAAACTCCGAGATGCCTGAAGTCGTCGGCGCCAAGCCCCGCCCCTCCCTGGAGCAGACCCTGCCGCCCACCGATGCGGTGGAGACCGGACCCTTGACCGGCGCCGCCCAGGACCCGGAGGCGTCCGTTCCGGGCGCAGCGCCGCCGCTTCCCGGCGTCAGCCGCTACCGCTCGGTCAATCCGCTGCTGGAACTCACGCTGGCCAGGATTCGGGAGTTCGTAAGGGAACCCGAGGCTGTCTTCTGGGTCTTCGTCTTTCCCGTACTGCTGGCTGTAGCCCTGGGAATTGCCTTTCGCGAAACGGGTCCGCCAACGGTCCAGGTAGCCGTGGAGGCCGACGGGCGCCAGGGGCCGGGATCGAGTTCCGGCCGGCTGATGGAATGGCTGGAAGGGCGTTCCGATATCGAGGCTGTCCTGCTGTCGCCGGAGGAGGCGGCGCGGGCGCTGCGCACGGGCAGGGTGGCCCTGGTGCTGCAGCCTGCTCGGCCGGAGGCTGCGGCGACCGCTAGTCTCGAGGCCGGAGAGACGGTCTCCGCCCCTCCGCCCCTTCCGGATTTGGATTCGGAAGGCCTGGTTTACCGTTACGACCCGACCCGACCCGACAGCCGGGTTGCCCGGCTGGTTGTGGACGACGCCCTGCAGCGGGGGATGGGACGGGTAGATGTCGCCCAAATGAGGGACGAAGCCGTGGCCCAGCCCGGGGCCCGCTACATCGATTTTCTGATCCCCGGGTTGGTGGGGTTGAACCTCATGGGAAGCGGCATGTGGGGACTGGGTTTCGCGGTGGTGCAGGCGCGCACCCGCAAGCTGTTGAAGCTGCTGGCGGCCACGCCCATGCGCAGGACCCACTTCCTGCTTTCCTTCATGCTGTCGCGCCTGATTTTCCTGGCGCTGGAGGTGGTGGCCGTGATCAGCTTCGGCTGGGTGGCCTTCGGCGTTTCCGTTCATGGTTCGATCCTGGAACTGGGGGTCATTTCGCTGGTGGGGTCCATGTCCTTCGCGGGACTCGGACTGCTGGTGGCTGCCCGTACCCGGACCATCGAAGGCGTCTCGGGGTTGATGAACCTGGTGATGCTGCCCATGTGGCTGCTCTCGGGGACCTTTTTCGCCGCCACCCGCTTCCCCGAGTTCTGGCAACCGGTCATTCAGGTGCTGCCGCTGACGGCGCTCAACGACGCCTTGCGGGCCAACATCAATGAAGGACTTCCCCTCGCCGCCAGCTTGCCGGACGTGCTGGTGATGGCGGCCTGGGGAATCGTCAGTTTCCTGCTGGCCTTGCGGTGGTTCCGCTGGCAGTAGCCTCTTGAAGGGTGCCGGCGGCCCGTCCGGCGAGGGGTTAGCCGCGCCCCAGCCGTGCCATGCGGATCATTCGAGGAAAACCGCTGATCGATAATGAAGATGATCCACGAATGGATACAAATAAACACGAAGACAGCCCATCTCCTTCGACGTAAATTGAACGACTCATACTCGACGCTGAGATCAACAAGATGCTTATCGTTAAGATCAAACAACTATCCACTAATCACTATCCACTATTCACTTTTCACCTAATTGCGCCGCCGTCCCATACGACGGGGCGATTGATACAGCGTTGAATAGGGGTGTTTCAGACAAGAGACGGGGAGGTGAGAATGATGTTGCAACAGAGTCCGCGAGGAACGGTTCGACTGACGGTCGCGCAAGCCCTGGTGAAGTTTCTTCAGGTGCAGTTCAGCAGGCGCGACGGGCGGTCCCGCCGCCTGATCCCTGCCATGTTCGGCATCTTCGGTCATGGCAACGTGGCCGGCTTGGGACAGGCGCTCTACGAGTACGGGGCCGACCTCCCGTACTATCAGCCCTGCAACGAGCAGTCCATGGTGCACACGGCTGCCGGGTATGCCAAGGCCAACTACCGCCTGGCCACCATGGCCTGCACCTCCTCCATCGGGCCGGGGGCCACCAACATGCTGACGGGGGCGGCCACGGCCACCATCAATCGACTGCCGGTCCTGCTGCTGCCCTCGGACTACTACGTGACCCGGCACCAGGGCCCGGTGCTGCAGGAGCTCGAGCATCCGGTATCGGCCGATGTGAGCGTGAACGACTGTTTCCGCCCCGTCAGTCGTTTCTTCGACCGGATCTCGAGGCCCGAGCAGCTCCTGACGGCCCTGCCGGAGGCCATGCGGGTGCTGACCGATCCGGTCGAGACCGGAACGGTCACTCTCTCGCTGCCCCAGGATGTGCAGGCTCACGCCTACGACTACCCGGAAGCCTTTTTCGAAGAGAGGACCTGGCTGGTCGAGCGGCGCCTGCCCGACCCCGAACGGATCAGGGAGACGGTCGCTCTGTTGAAGCAAGCCGAACGTCCCATGGTGATCGCCGGCGGCGGAGTCCACTACTCGGAGGCCTGCGAGGCGCTGCAGCGTTTTTCAGGAGAGCTGGGCATTCCCGTGGGAGAGACTTTTGCGGGCAAGGGCGCGCTGCGGGAGGAATCGGAGGTGGGCCTGGGCGGTTACGGAGTGACCGGGAATCCCTGCGCCGGCAAGGTGGCCGGCCAGGCCGACCTGCTCATTTGCGTGGGCACCCGGCTTACCGATTTCGCCACCGGGTCCCAATCCGCCTTTCAGAACCCGGAGGTGAAGTTCATCAGCCTGAACGTGGGGCCGCACGATGCCTACAAGCAGGGGTCCGTGCCCCTGCTGGCCGATGCGAGGGCCGGGCTGGAAGCGCTCACCGAGGCGGCCCTGGCC
>JAPPFQ010000313.1 GCA_028875135.1 Acidobacteriota bacterium | reverse complement strand
TGACCTGGTTTCGCTTCTGGCCGGGGCTGCGCTATCTCAGCATCCTGCCCACCAACCATGCCATCGACTTCATGGTGGGTTTCATCGGACCCTTCATCTGCGGAGCCACCGTCATTCATCTGAGGACGCTCCGGCCCGAATTCCTCAAGGCGGCCTTCCCGCGCTACCGCATCAACTACGTCAGCGTGGTTCCCATGGTGCTGAAAGCCATGGAGACCGGCATGAAGGCCAAATTCGCCGAGCTCCCACCCTTTCGGCGCTGGGTCCTGAACCGCCTGATCGGGATCAACCGCCTGCTGACGACCGGCAAGCCGAGACCCGCCCTGAGCCGACGGCTGTTGCCGCAGATCCATCAGGCCCTCGGTGGGGAGCTGATTGCCTTTATCACCGGCGGGGCGTTTGCCGACCCGGATACCCTGCAGTTCTTCTATGACCTGGGACTTCCGGTCGCCAACGGCTACGGCCTCACCGAAGCCGGAACGGCGGTCACCGTAAACGATCTCGATCCCTTTCGCCCCGACACGGTGGGGAAGCCTTTGCCGGGAGTGGAGATCCGGGTGCTCGACCCGGACGCCGACGGCGTGGGCGAGATCGCCGTCAGGAGCGAGACCCTGATGCGAGGCTACCTGGACGAGCCGGAGCTGACCGCCGAGACCTTCAAGGACGGCTGGCTTCTGACCGGGGACCTGGGCCGCATGGATTCCGGCGGGCACCTCCAACTGGTGGGCCGCCTCAAGAACATGGTGGTCACCGAGGGAGGCAAGAACATCTATCCCGAGGACATCGAGAACGCCTTCAGCGGCCTTGAAGTCAAGGAGCTTTGCATCTTTGCCGCCAACTTCGTCTGGAAGCGGCGTTCCCTCACCGGGGAACAGTTGATCCTGGCATTCCACCTGGAGGCAGGCGCCTCCCCGCCTTCCGAAGTGTTGGAGGAGCTGCGCCGCCGGAACCGAAGGCTGCCCGACTTCAAGCGGCTCTCGGGCTACCTGGTGTGGCCGGAAGACTTTCCGCGGACGGCGTCGCTCAAGATCAAGCGCCAGGTGCTGGCCGATGCCATTGCGGCCCGCTTGGGCCCGGAAGACGTCCGTTCCCTGTGAGGGGCAACCTCCCCAGCCATGAAACCCTACTACGCCATCGTCAATCCCGCTGCCGGCGGAGGGCGCTGCGGGCGGCAGGCTCCGGCGGCCCTGGAGCGGCTTCGCTCGCTCGGCGTGCCGGTGGAGTCGGTGGAAACCCGACGAGCCGAACATGCCACCAGTCTTTGCCGCGAAGCCTATCGGAGCGGTTACCGACGCTTTCTGGCCGTAGGGGGAGACGGAACCGGCTTCGAGGTGGTTAACGGCCTCTTTCCGCGGGAGGATGAGTCGGAGCCGGTAACCCTGGGGTTTCTGCCCCTGGGGACAGGGAATTCCTTTTTGAGGGACTTCAGCGACCGGGGACTGGATCATGCCGTGGAAGCGCTGGTGGCCCGGCGTTCACGCCCCTGCGACGTGATGCGCCTGACCCATGCGGCAGGTGCGGTGCACTACATCAATCTGCTCAGCATCGGTTTCACGGCGGACGCCGGCGAGCTCACCAACCGGCGCTACAAGGGCTGGGGAGAGTTGGGCTACCTGATGGCTATCCTGAGGTGCTGGATGGGGCTGCGCTATCCCACCTTTCCCTTCCGGCTGGAGGAGGGGGGAGAGACCCTTCGCCAACCCTGCACCTACCTGACCTTCTCCAACAGCCGCTTTACCGGAGGAAAGATGATGATCGCCCCGCAAGCCGATATCGCGGACGGGTTGATCGAGATCACCCGGGTCGGCGCTATCGGACGCTGGGAATTCGTGAAGACCTTCCCCCGGATTTTCTCCGGAACCCATATGTCGCACCCGCTGATCTGGCGAGCCGCGGCCCCGCGGGTCGAGTTCGACCTCAATGGCCCCACGCCGGTCATGATCGACGGCGAGGTGATTGTCTGCCAACCGCGGTCCATCCAGGTCCTGCCCGGAGCTCTCCAGGTGGCGGCGTGAGTCGAAGAGGCAGCCTGGCCCCGTCAGGCACGCCGGTTCCTGCGAGCCCACCGAATCGAACACTTCCATGCGCCGACTCTATTTCACCCTGCGCTGCGGTCTAGTGTGGGCGGTCAGCAGCCTGCACTTCTTCACCGTCTGCACTTTTCTGGTGGCGCTGGGCATCTTTGTGAACCCGCGCCGGAACGACTGGCCTCAGAGGGTCTTCTGCCGCAATATCGTAAGACTGGCAGGCGTCCGGTTCGGCAGGCGATGGGCTCCGGGTTTCGCCCCCGATCAAACCAGCATCTTCATCTGCAACCACGTGAACATTTTCGACGCCTTCGTGGTCTACTGCGGGATTCCTCAGTTCGTTCGTGGACTGGAGTTGGAGTCCCACTTCAAGATTCCGGTCTACGGATGGATGATGAGCCGTTTCGGCAACATTCCGGTCAGCAGGGGAGGGGGGCCCTCCCGGTTCAAGACCCTGTTGAACCGGGTTCGCTCCCACCTGCAGGATGGAATCAGCGTGGTCATATTCGCCGAGGGGTCGCGGACCCTGGACGGCCGGGTGGGGCCCTTTCAAAAGGGAGCCTTCGTCATCGCCCAGCGGCTGGGCGCTCCCATCGTTCCCATGAGCATTTGCGGATCCTTCCAGTTCTGCCGCAAGGGAAGCGTCATGCTCTACCCCTCCCGAATCACCGTGCACCTGCATGACACCATCCAGACCAAGGGGCTGAGCCCGCGGGACATCCCCGCCCTGATGGAACGGGTGCACCGTGTCATTGCCGAGCCGGTGGAGGAGAATCTGCGGAAGAACCCTTCGGGGCATGCCGGCAAGACGGCAGTGGCTAGTGGTTAGTTGTTAGTGGTCAGTGGCCAGTGGTCAGTGGCCAGTGGTCAGTGGTTAGTGGTCAGTGGTTAGTGGTCAGTGGCCAGTGGTCAGTGGCCAGTGGTCAGTGGTTAGCGGTCAGTGGTTAGCGGCCCCCCGCCCCGCCGTGCGGATCATACGAGTGTGAAACA
>JAPPFQ010000053.1 GCA_028875135.1 Acidobacteriota bacterium | reverse complement strand
GTCTTCGGGCTGTTGCAGTCGCCTCCGCAGAGAATATGGGCCAGTTTGCTTCCCATATGGTAGTCGTACGGGCTGATGTAGGCTCCTCGCAGCAACTGGTGCATGCCGATCTTGAGAGTGGAGAGTGCCTGACGGCCCAGCGCAGGCACCGCCAGCGGTGCACCGGGTTTCTGAAAGCCCTGCCGGACCAGGGTCAGAACCCTTCGCTTGGCGTCGGCAATCAGGCGGTCGGGGTTCATGGTGATGGCGTCTCCGGGGCGAAGGAAGCCCAGAGACCGGGCTTCCAGACCGCTGCCGGACACCTTGGCCGTGGCGATGGTTTCGAAGGATGCGCGAAGGCACGGAAACAGCTCCTGGCCGGGTCCGGACCTCTCCAGGCTCCGCAAGACCATTTCCTTGGTGCCTCCCGCTGCCGGAATCAGCCCCACCCCCAGCTCGACCAGGCCCATGTAGGTCTCGGCCGAGGCCTGCACGGCCGAGGCGTGCAAGGCGATTTCGCATCCGCCCCCCAGGGTGAGCCCGAAGGGGGCGACGACCACCGGACAGGGGGAGTACTTGACTTCCATGTTGGCTGATTGAAACAGCCGAATCATGCTGTCGATTTCCTTCCACTTCCGTTCCCGGGCCTTGCGCAGGATTTCCACCAGGTCGGCTCCGGCGGAAAAGTTGGCGCCCTGGTTGCCGATCACCATGCCGGCAAAGCCGGAGCGCACGACTTGCAGTGCTTCCCGTATCATTTGGAGGGTGTCGTCCCCGATGGTGTTCATCTTGGCGTGGAACTCGAGACAGAGAACACCCTCGCCAAGGTCGATCAGGCTGGCCCGGGGACTCTTGCGAACGACTCCTCCCTTCTGCTCCCTGAGGGAAGACAGCAGGACCACTCCCTCCGGAAGGCCGAGCCGGAGATAGTCCCGGGAGGGGCGATCGAAGTAGGAAACAATTCCCCGGCGCCGGCGGTAAAAGCTCTTTCCGGGTGTCTCCAGTACCATCCGCGCCAACTCCGGTACCGCTCTTCCCTCGGCCTCCAGGCGTGCCGCCACCGCTTCGACGCCCAGGGCGTCCCAGGTCTCGAAGGGTCCCAGCTCCCAGTTGAAACCCCATTTCATGGCGTTGTCGATGGTGACGATGTCGTCGGAAATCTCCGGAATTCGATTGGCGGCGTAGACGATCTCTCCGCTGAGCGTTTTCCAGACCAGTTGTCCGGCCCGGTCGTCGGATCGAATCAATGCCCTCAACCTCTCGGCAATGCCGGGGATGGCCTTGGCTTCCGCCAGCGAGGGATACTCGACCTTGCGTCGGGAGCGATACTCCAGGGACCGGGGGGCCAGGACCAGGATTTCCCCGCCCGGCGATTTTCGGTAGAAGCCTTGTCCGCTCTTGGCTCCCAATCGGTCTTGCTCGATCAACCGCCGGATGATATCCGGGATTTTGAAGAGTTGGTGGTGCTCATCGCCGGGCGCGTTTTCAAAGAGGTTGGAGGTGACCCGTGCAAAGGTATCGAGGCCAACGATATCGAGCGTACGGAAGGTGGCGCTCTTGGGGCGCCCGATCAGCCCGCCGGTCAACAGGTCGACCTCATCTATTCCGTACCCGTCGTCCAACACCATGCGAAGGAGCTGCTGGAGGGCAAAGGCGCCGACCCGGTTGGCCACGAAGTTGGGAGTGTCCTTGGCGACAGCGATGCCCTTGCCCAGGCGATAGTGGCCGAGCCGGCTGATGGTGTCGACCACCGATTCCAGAGTTTCCGGGGTGGGAATCAGTTCCAGCAGCTTGAGGTAGCGAGGTGGATTGAAGAAATGGGTTCCCAGCCAGTGTTGCCGAAAATCATCGCTCAGCCCCTCGGCCAGGCGGTTGACCGAGATCCCGGAGGTGTTGGAGCTGACGATGGATCCCGGTCGTCGGATCCGGTCGAGGTCCTTGAGCAGGCGGGCTTTGACGCCAAAGTCTTCCGAGACGGCTTCGATGATCCAGTCTACCTCTCCCAGCCAGGATCGGTGGTCTCGCAAATTTCCAATTTGAATGCGCCGGGAGTGCTCCGGAAGAAAGAAAGCCGGAGGTTTGCTGCGTTCCGCCCTGCGGAGTCCCTCTTGTACAAGCCGCTGCCGGAATTGGAGGTCGGTAGCCGGCCCTTCCCCGGACTCTGTCCCGGGAGTCGGATCCGAAGGCGGGATGTCCAGCAGGCAGACCGAAAATCGGGCGTTGACCAGGTGGGCGGCAATGGCCGCGCCCATCACGCCCGCGCCGACCACCGCCACCCGTTCAATCCTCATCTTCATAGGCGTGGCGGTCGGTCACTCCGGTTTGGCGGGGCTCTCCGCGTAGAGAGCCTCGATCTCATTCTTAAATCTCTTCTCGACAACCCGGCGCTTAACTTTAAGTGTAGGGGTCAGTTCTCCGTCCTCGATGGTAAAGTCCTTTTCTACCGGAATGACTTTTTTCACCGTTTCGAAAGAGGCTAGTCCAGCCGTCGTTTTTTCGACCGCGTTCATGAGGAATTCTCGAATTTGCGGGCTTTGGAGCAGTTCGCCATAGCTTTCGAAGGACAATCCCCGTTCCCGCGCGTGGTCGGTGATTGCGTCCGGGTTGGGGACCACCAGAGCGCACAGGTAGGGACGCCTGTCCCCCAACACGACCGCATTGAGCAGCACCGGGCTGGATTTGAGGAGCCTCTCGATCGGTTGGGGAGCGACGTTTTTCCCGCCGGCCGTAACAATCAGGTCCTTCTTGCGATCGGTGATCTTCAGGAATCCGTCCGGATCCAGATGGCCGATGTCCCCGGTATGGAACCACCCTTCCTTGATCACCTCCCGGGTTTCCTCGGGCCTGTTGTAATAACCGAGCATCACTGACGGCCCCCGGGTCAGGACCTCGCCGTCTTTGGCGATTCGCACTTCCAGGCCGGGCAGCGGCTGTCCCACTGTTCCGAACCTGAAGCAGTTGGGCACGTTGACCGCGATCACCGGTGAGGTTTCGGTGAGGCCGTAGCCCTCCAGGACCAGGATCCCGGCGCTGAGGAAGAACTCGGC
>JAPPFQ010000648.1 GCA_028875135.1 Acidobacteriota bacterium | reverse complement strand
TCCTGTTACAAGAGATACAATCTAGACGCGAATGCGGCGAATAGAAAGCACCCGTTCGGAAACGCATTGCTTCCCTAAACAAACACCGCCCCACGTCCCGCTGAACCGCTGTCGCCGCCGCAGCGTCCAGATAGAATCCAGTGATGTTTGTCTTCGTCCAGTAAAGTCTATAAATGTGTTATTTATGAGTATCTTATCTGAGTTCTGTCGTGGCTTAACGTGCTACCAACATCCCTTGAAATCCACTGCCATCCCCCATATAATAGGGGGATGGATACTGTAACCGACTTTACACCTAACCGACCCAAAACCAAGCCCACCGGCCGCCACCCCAGCAACGCCCTCTCGGCCGCCTTCCTGCGCTCCGCTCCGCCCGGAAGGTACGCCGATGGAAACGGATTGTACCTCTTCGTCCAGCCCAGCGGAACACGCAGCTGGATTCAACGCCTCGTCGTCCGTGGCCGTCGCCGGGAGCTCGGACTCGGCAGCGTCGCCCTGGTCCCCCTGGCCGAGGCCAGGGAGAAGGCGCTGGCTAACCGCAAGCTCGCCCGTGATGGTGGAGACCCTCTTGCCGAGAAGCGACGTGCCGAGGGCATCCCCACCTTCGCCGAAGCTGCCTCCCGTGTGCTGGAACAGAAGCGGGACGGCTGGCGCGGCCGGCGTAGCCACCGCGAGTGGATGGCGAGTTTGAGGCGGTACGCCTTCCCCCGCATCGGCAAGATGCCGGTCTCCGAGGTCACCAGCGCCGATCTGCTTGAGATCCTCACCCCTATCTGGCACCGGAAGGCCTCCAGCGCCCGGCGGGTGCGCCAGCGCCTGCGTGTGGTCCTGGAATGGGCCGTAGCAATGGAGTACCGCATTGACAACCCCTGCGACAGGATCGGACCGGTCCTGGGTCCTCAACATGACGTTATCGAGCACATGCGGGCCTTGCCGCATCGGGAGGTGGCTGCGGCCATCCGGACGGTGCAGGCAGCGACGGCGCCGGACATGGCCAAGCTGGCCTTCGAATTTCTGGTGCTGACGGCGGCCAGGTGGAGTGAGGTGCGCTGGGCCGAGTGGGCGGAGATCGATCGGGAGGCTGGTGTCTGGACCGTCCCGGCCAGGCGGATGAAGGCGAACCGGAAGCATCGGGTGCCGCTGTGTGACCGAGCGCTGGAGATTCTCGAAGCGGCACGGACCCTGGGTGAGGGATCCGGTCCTTTGGTGTTCTCCCGCCGGGGCGGGAAGCCGCTCAATGACAAGGAGCTGCGGTGGCTGGTCCGCGAGCAGGGGATTGCAGCGGTGCCGCACGGGTTTCGCTCCAGCTTCCGGGACTGGGCGGCCGAAGAGACGGACCACCCCCGGGAGGTGATCGAGGCGGCCCTGGCCCATGTGGTCCGGAACCGTGTCGAGGCTGCCTATGCCCGCTCCGACCTGTTCGAGCGCCGGCGCCGGCTCATGGATGACTGGGCCAGCTACCTGGCAGTCGGGAGTCGAGGGCCGGACCGATCGGTTGATCCGCGCTGACCTCGGCAGCGCTGGGATGGCCTTCCCGCCAGGGATCACTGGGGTGGGAGCGACCCCCGAAAAGAGGGGGGCAAGGTGTCCGGAGGCCTGTCCGGCCTTGCCCCCTCTCGTGGCGCATCAGCGCCAAAAAACCAGGGGTCGCTCCCACCACCAGCACCCCTCCCGTGCGGCGCGCCGTTCCGCCGGGCGAGGCGGGGACACGCGATGCTCAGCCTCGCTTCGGTTGGTCGCAAGGGAGGCGGGAAATCCGTGTTGTCCCGCTTCCAGGGCGGCGTTTCGGAGAAGCTTTCGACCATAACGCCGAGGACTCCGCCCTCTGAGAAAGAGGCGTTGTGGTCGTTGAAATCATGTCCGGCCTAGATGTCCGGCCCCACGCTTGTAAGGCGGACACCCATACAACTCCACCACCTTGACCCCCAGAGGCGCAAATCGTCGATCATTCCAGGGCCATTGGGTGAGCCTATACCTTGCTCCGATTCATTCCCGGGTCTGCGGGGAACGGGACCGTGACCGGTATTGCCGAACGGCTGAAGACGGACCATCCCCGGGAGGTCATCGAGGCGGCCCTGATGCATGTGGTCCAGAATCGGGTCGAGGCCGCCTCGTGCCGATAGATGAATTTTACCGGGACAATAAGGGCAAGTTACAGCGCCGGGGATTCGCGGTGTCAAATGTTACAGGGGGCAGGGACCGCTTAAGCTCCCCGTCAGGGCCGCCCCCCGGTCACTCCGGCGAGGATCGCATGCGGGTGCCGGGCTTGTCTCAGAGCAGCCTCACCTTCGGCATAACCGGTACCCTGGGAGGTGGATCTGCAGGGTCTAACGGTCCATCACCTGGTTCTGGTCGAAGGCGCCGGAGCGCAGTGCCCGGGGAGGTCGCTCTGCAAGGTCTAGCGAATTTCTCCCTTGTTCATCTCGGGCATTGGGGTCTGCACCCGCCTTCAGTAGTGCCTCGATTACAGCCAAGCTGCGGGCGGCCTCCCAACTCAAGGGCATCTTGTCCTCTGCATCCTGGGCATTGGGATCGGCCTTCGGCTTCAGCAGCGCCCCAATGTCCTCGCCCGGCTTGATCGGCCCGGACCCAAATACCACCCCATACAAAGGCAATGGCGCTTCCCCGGCCTCTTCCCGCACAGTCGGGGAGGCCCCGGCCTTCAGCAGGGCCGCAATCACCGCCGGGATGGGTTTATAATCAACTTGGTTCGGCCGGGCGGCCACATGCAGGGGCGTGTTGCCGGATTTGTCCCGCGCATTGGGATCAGCCCCCGCCTTCAACAGGACCTCAACCACGGCCGGATTCCGTCTATACTCGGCCGCCCGATGCAGGGGAGTTTTGCCCCAAATGTCCCTTGCATGCAGGTCGCCCCCCGCCTTCAGTAGAGCTTCGGTTACCGCCGGATTGTCCACCAAATGCAGGGGGGTTCTGCCAAACACGTCCCTTGCATGCAGGTCGCCCCCCGTCTTCAGTAGAGCCTCGGTTACCGCCAGGCTGCGGTTCCACTCGGCGGCCACATGCAGGGGTGTACGGTTGT
>JAPPFQ010000419.1 GCA_028875135.1 Acidobacteriota bacterium | reverse complement strand
AACCCATTGCCGGTCAAGGAAGGAAAGCACACCGGTGTTGAATAAAATGGCCAGCACGTAGGGATAGGCAAATAGCACAATGTGATCCAAAGAAAAAGCCAGACCGATAGCCAAACCCGCCGCCACCGGACGCACCGGCAAACCCACCCAACGCGCGGGCCCCAACCGGACCAGAATCAGGAACAACGACACTGCCAGAATCGCCAGCACGGAGTCAATGCGCACCATCAGGCTCAATCCAAACACCAGTCCCGAAAGAAATCCCAGACCCGTTTGCCGGCGGGTTAAGGCCAGCGTCAGCATCCAGGTCCCGGCCAGCAGCAGGACCTGGGCCAAGATCTCGCTGAAGGGACTTCGGACCAACCAAATCTGACCCAGGTTCAGGCAAAGCAAGGTGGAGGCTATCAACCCGATCAACTTGGACCGAAACACCTCGATGGCCAGTGCAACCAGCAGTAGAAGGCTCAACAGTCCCAACAAGACGTTCAAACCGAATAGGCCGTCGAACCTCCAGAGTTTGAATGCCAGGGACAGCCAGAGTGGAAACAGATGCAGATACTGAGGCACCATTTCGCCAGTCTCCGCATCGAGCAGCGAAAAACCCGGCACGACCTCCAGGAATAGAGCATCCTCAAGAAGAACCGGCAGGAACAGTTTCTGCCGATCCTCATCGAAATCCTGGAAGTCCGGATCGCTGAAACGCAACCCTTGCTCTTGAGCCAAACGCACCGCAATGTTGGCATGCTCCCCGGGATCTCTTTGGCTGGCGATATATTCGGCGGTTTTTCCAAAGGTGAACAACCCCAACAGCAGGATGCCCGCCAGCCACAGATCGCTCCATTGGAACTGGGGCCTGCACCGAACCGCCAGCCACTCACGGGTCGGCAGACGCCATCGCAAGGCCCCGGACTTCAACAGGCAGGCGAGACAGACCAGGCTGTAGACCGCCAACAGAAGAAACAGATAGCGAATTCGAAGCACACCCCGCTGGGCGCTCAGAATGAGGAAACAAGAGGTCACTATCAATCCGCAGACAGTGCTGAGCAACAGGGGACTGATCAGGCTCCTGAACAGGTCGGCTCGGGTGCCGGTGGGTGCGCCCCATATCGCCTGGTCCTGGAGTCGTCCAACGGCAAGTCTGTAGGTCAACCAACCACTAAAGCCAAACAGACCGGCAAATTGAAACAGAAGCAAGTAGTCCTTCCAACCGGGAACATAATCCATGAGAATTCCTGATACCGACCACCCCTGTGTTTGCAGGATCGGTCAGCCCAATAGTTGCTTACGGTGCCAGTTCCAAGCGGTCGCAACAATGTCGTCCAGGGTAGTGTAATTCGGGGTCCAGCCCAGAACCCTGAACGCTTGGGCGGCATCGGCCACCAGCGTCGAAGCGTCTCCGGTCCGTCGCGAACCCTCTTTGACAAGCACCGCCCTGCCCGAGAGCCGTTCAACGGCCGCCACAATCTGCTTCACCGAGTGTCCCCGACCTGTCCCCAAATTCAGCGCCGCACTCCGGCCGCCTCCCGACAAATAACGCAGGGCCGATACGTGGGCAGCAGCCAGATCGGAAACGTGGACGAAGTCCCGAACCGCCGTGCCGTCAGGCGTCGGATAATCCGTCCCGAAAATCTCAAACTCGCTTCGTTCCCCGAGGGCCGCTTCTATGGCCAGGGGAATCACGTGAGTTTCGGGTTGATGGCTTTCGCCGATCTCGCCGTCCGGGTCGGCCCCGGCGGCATTGAAGTACCTTAGACAGACATAGCCGATGCCATAGGCCACGCTGAAGTCGCGGAGCATGTGCTCCACTACCAGCTTGCTCACCCCGTAGGGCGTGATCGGAACCTTGGCTTGGGTCTCCGGGATCGGCAGCGTCCCCGGCACTCCATAGATGGCGCAGCTGCTGGAAAAGACGATGGACCGTATACCCTGTTCCAGCATTCCCTTCAGGAGGTTCAGACTTCCCACCAGGTTGTTGTGGTAGTACCTGGCTGGATCCGTCACCGACTCCCCGACATCGCACAGGTCTGCAAGATGCATGACCCCGGTGGGCCGATGCTGCTCGATTGCTGCTCTCAATCCGACTTCATCGGTCAAATCAATCCTCTCGAGCGGTCCCCACTTTACGGCCGATTCATGTCCACGGGATAGACTGTCTACCGCTACCGGATTGAATCCCTCTGCTGCCAGCGACTTGCAAACATGACTGCCGACATAACCGGCTCCACCGGTTACCAGAATGGTTGGCCCCAGGACCACGCTTTCCTTCCCGCTTAAGCCAGATCAGTGGCGCCATTCCGGAGTCGCCGCCCCAGGAGGCCCCAGCCGGAACAATTCAATCAAAAAACACCGGTTGCCGCAATCTCGGGACACTAACGGTTGAACGCGTTGCCTTGTGGCTGAGGACGTTCTAAAATGCGCCCCGCGCCGATGTTTCGAAATCACAAATCCCTAACCTCAACTTCAATGCCACGGCCATGATAATGCGGACGACGCTCCTTCCGTTCAGGCTATTCCTGCATCCTGCCCCCGCACCATGACACCGACCACCACGCTCTCGGTCATTGTTCCTGTCTACAATGAACAGTCTCTGGTACACGCCAGTCTCTCGCGTTTGCGGGTCTTGGAAGACAGCCCGCTATTGAGTTCGATCCGGGTGATCGTGGTGGACGACGGTTCCCGCGATCAAACCCCGACCGTCCTCCGGCGGTTTCAGCAATCTCTGAATGAGGACGATTGGGGAAGCAAATTCATTTGGCACTTTGTCCGACACCCGAAGAATTACGGCAAGGGCAAGGCCCTCAGGACAGGGCTGACCCTCGCAGATACGGACCTCACCGTATGCCAGGACGCTGACCTGGAATACCATCCTCGAGATCTCCTTGGCATGATTCCCATGTTCCTCGGGCAAGGCGCGGATGCCGTCTTTGGATCAAGGTTTCAGCGGAAAGTGCCTCAGCCCGCGAGCCTTTCCCCTCATCGGATGGTCAACGGTCTCCTCACCGCACTTTCCAACCTGGTCAGCCGCTTGAACCTCTCCGATAT
>JAPPFQ010000146.1 GCA_028875135.1 Acidobacteriota bacterium | reverse complement strand
ACCATGATGGGCGCCTCCACAAGGAAATGGTCGCGGAGGTGGAGCTTGAAATCCCCGGGCCCGCCAGGGCGCTCAAGGTGCCCGAGGAAGCGGTGCTCCATACCGGAGAGAGGAGCGTGGTTGTCGTGCAGAAGGAGACCAACCTGTTTGAGCCCAGAGAAGTCGAGCTGGGCCCCTCGGGCGGCGGTTTTCAGGAAATCAGAAAGGGTTTGAAGGCCGGCGAGCGCGTGGTGACATCGTCCCAGTTTCTGATTGATTCGGAAAGCAACCTGAGAGAAGCCATCAACAAGATTGCGGCGCAACGAGGAGTCGAACGGGAAGCGGAGGCAACGGATAACCGTTAGCCATACCAAATCGCGAGGAGAGGGCGATGCTGACGAACCTCATCGACTGGTCAATCCGTAACAAGTTGCTGGTACTGCTGGGAGCGGCTTTTCTCTCGCTGGCAGGCGTCTACGCGGTTCAGCAGGTGCCCGTGGACGCCATTCCCGACCTCTCCGACGTTCAAGTCATCGTCTACACCGAGTACCCGGGACAAGCCCCTCAAATCGTGGAGGATCAGGTCACCTATCCTCTGACCACCCGAATGCTGTCGGTTCCCTTTACCAAGGTGGTTCGGGGTTACTCCTTCTTCGGCTACTCCTTTGTCTATGTTTTGTTCGAAGACGGCACCGACATCTATTGGGCCCGCAGCCGGGTCCTGGAATATCTCGACGCCGCCTCCCAGCAGCTACCCGCAAACGTCACGCCGACTCTGGGTCCCGACGCCACCGGGGTCGGGTGGGCATTCATGTATGTCCTGCAATCGGACCGACACGATCTCAGTCAACTCCGCTCCATCCAGGACTGGTATCTGAAGTACGAGCTTACAGCGGTTCCGGGTGTCTCGGAGGTCGCCAGCGTGGGCGGTTTCGTGCGGCAGTACCAGATCACCGTCGATCCCAACAAGCTCCGAGCCTACAACATTCCCATTTCCGAGATTCGCCGCGCCGTTCAACGCAGCAACAGCGACGTCGGCGGACGCCTGCTGGAAGTTGCCGAGCGGGAGTTCATGATACGAGGCCTGGGGTACATCCGGAATCTGGAGGATATCCGACGGATCGTGCTGGGGGTCGGCAGCAACGGTGCCCCCATCCTGCTGGGGGACCTGGCCAGGGTGTCGATGGGCCCCGAAATGCGCCGGGGACTGGCCGACTGGAACGGCGAGGGCGAGACCGTGGGCGGCATCGTGGTGGTGCGGTACGGCGCGGACGCCTACCAGGTGGTGCAGGATGTCAAAGCCAAGCTCGAACAGGTCAGGCCGGGCCTTCCGCAAGGCGTCGAGATCGAGGTGGCCTACGACCGTTCGTCCCTGATCGAGAGATCCGTGTCCGGATTGGCCAGGAGCCTCACCAGGCAGTTGATGATCGTGGGTCTGGTAACGCTGGTCTTTCTTGCCCACGTCCGCAGCGCGCTGGTGATCGTGGCCACCCTGCCGGTGGGAATCCTGATGGCCTTCGTTGTCCTCGACCTTCAAGGCCTGACGGTCAACATCATGTCCCTGGGCGGCATCGCCGTCGCCATCGGAACCATGGTCGATTCGGGGATCGTGCTGGCCGACGCCGTTCACGGGCGAATGCGGGAACGGGCCGGAAAGGATCCTCACTGGCAAATTGTCGGCGATGCCTGCAAGGAAGTGGGTCCGTCGCTGTTTTTCTCGCTGCTGATCATTACCGTTTCCTTTCTGCCCGTCTTTACCCTGGAGGAGCAGGAAGGGCGCCTCTTCAAGCCGCTGGCCTTCACCAAGACCTACGCCATGGCCGCGGCGGCGCTTCTCACCGTGACTCTGGTCCCGGTGCTGGTGGGCTATTGCATCGGCGGCAGGCTCCGCCCCGAGAAAAAAAATCTCCTCCAGCGATGGATGACTGCGCTCTATCGCCCACTGCTCGGCTTCGCCTTTCGTTTCAAGTGGCTGGTGTTGGTCTTGGCGCTGCTGGTTTTGGCGGCCAGCCTGCTTCCCTTTTCCCAGTTGGGTTCCGAATTCATGCCCGCCCTCTGGGAAGGAGATCTTCTCTACATGCCCACCACTCTGCCCGGAATTTCCATAACCAAGGCGCGGGAGGTCTTGCAGCAGACCGACAGGATCCTCAAGAGCTTCCCCGAGGTGGATCGGGTGCTCGGCAAGGTGGGTCGAGCCGAGACCTCCACCGATCCTGCGCCGCTCTCCATGATCGAGACCACCATCATGCTCAAGCCGGAGAGCCAATGGCGAGAAGGCATGACCCCGGACAAGCTCATCGAGGCCATGGATGCAGCCATTCAGGTGCCCGGGCTCACCAATGCCTGGACCATGCCGATCAAGACCCGCATCGATATGCTCTCCACCGGCATCAAGACGCCGGTGGGAATCAAGATTTCCGGTCCCGACCTGCGGGAGTTGGAACGGCTCGGCAAGGAGGTTGAGGGAGTCGTCCGTCAAATTCCGGGCACACTGAGTGTTTATGCCGAGCGGGTGATGGGAGGCCACTACCTGGATTTCCGGATCGACCGCGATGCCCTGGCCGTTTACGGGCTCCAGGTCGGGGACGTACAGGAGGTTATTCAGTCCGCCATCGGCGGCATGAACATCACTACCACGGTCGAGGGCCTGGAACGCTACCCGATCAATCTGCGCTACAGCCGCGAACTGCGGCACAACCTGCCGGCCCTGAACGCCACGCTGGTCTGGGCGCCCAACGGGCGCACCGTCCCCCTCGGTCAGCTCGGCAAGTTCCGCTACGTGAGCGGTCCCGCGGGCATCAAGAGCGAAAACGGCAAGCCCAATGCCTGGGTCTACGTGGACATCCGGAACGTGGACATCGGCAGCTACGTGGCAGAGGCCCGGCAGCGGGTCAATCAGGCGGTCCCGGTCCCGCCGGGCTACACCATCGACTGGAGCGGACAGTTCGAGTCCATGCAGCGGGCGCGCAAGCGACTGATGCTGGTCGTTCCGCTCACGCTGGTTCTCATATTCGTGATGATCTACGTCAACACCCGTTCGATGGTGGAAACCGGAATGGTTCTGCTGGG
>JAPPFQ010000574.1 GCA_028875135.1 Acidobacteriota bacterium | reverse complement strand
TGGCGTGTTTGCCGATCGAGCGGGGTGGAGGAGATGGGGGAGGCTGTGCGGAGACAAATGCGGGCGGGACGCCCGCGCTCCCGGGTGGGCCTGCTCCGATGCGGATTTGCGGATTGGCGGCATTGGAAGCTGGCCGTTTCCTGAAAAAATCCTGTGCATCCTGTGCATCGATGTGAATAAACCATTGACCCCTGCGTGACTTTGAACCGGTTTCCAGCCACCAAGCGCTGGCGGTTGTTTCAGACAAGGAGTGAAACACGATGCGACGAAGAAGCTTCCTTTCAAGAACCCTGGCCGGCGCCGCCTCACTCGGCCTGTTGGGCGCCAAGAAGGCGGCGGCCCAACCGGGCCCGAAACCGGCAACCACCCATTCGTCAGGCCGAAAGCCCACCATGATGTTCTACCACGACGGGCGCCACCCGCTGATCTACATGTACGAACCTCCCATGCAGAAGGAAGAGTTCGAAACGGCCGTGGACGAACTGCTGGGAACCCCCATCGAAGCCATCATGTTCACCATGGGAGACGGCCGGACGGTGCTGCACGACACCCAAGTGGGCGAGCTCTGGGGACACAACGTCAAGAAGTGGCCCCACCTGATCTTCCGGCGGGCCCACCAGAACGCCCGGATGCTCATCGATGCCGGACACGATCCGCTGCGCATCGTTTGCGACCGGGCCAAAGCCAAGGGGATCCAGATCTATCCGGTGCTGCTGGTTCAGCAAGGCACCGGCAAGCGGGGAACAGACACCCGTGGCTCGGATTTTCGATTCGACAACACCCACCTTGAGATCGGGGCCGGCGGCGGGGTGGATCCCGAGTTCCCGGGATTCCACGGCCTGGACTTCAAGCACGAAGAGGTGCGGAACGAGCGCTTCGCCCTGGTCGAGGAAACCCTGAACCGCTACCCGGTGGACGGCTTCGAGCTGCAGCTCGACTACATGCCCTACTATTTCCGGCCGGACCAGGTGGATGCGGGGCGCCCCATCATGACGGAGTGGGTCGCCCGGGTGCATCGCGCCGTCAAGCAGAGCGGAGCCCAGCGGGAGCTGGCCATCCGCATTCCCACCAGCCTCGAGGGCTGCTACTCGGTGGGGCTCGACGTCCGGGAATGGATCCGCCAGGGCATCGTGGACGTGCTCATCGGCCAGAACTTCTCGGGTCCCGAGCTGGTGGACCAGAACGCCGACTTCCGCCCGCTGGTGGCGGCCGCCAAGGGATCCCCGTGCCGGGTCCACGCGGCCATCCACAGCCACATCGACTCCGATCGGCTGGGCGAGGCCACCGTCAAGATGATACGGGCCGCGGCCTGCAACTACTGGGACCAGGGCGTCGACGGGCTCTACCTGGCCCATTGGTTCAGCAACTGGCCCTACGAGGGAGATTTCTACGAAAAGCTGCGCGAGCTTCCCTATCCGGAGGTGATGGCCCCCAAGGACAAGACCTACTTCGTGACCACCATGACCGGCCGCTACCCCAAGCCTTCCACCGAGCCCGGACTCTCCATGCAGTTGCCGGCCGACCTCAAGGTCAACCAGCCGGTCAAGGTGGAGATGTCGGTCAGCGACGACCTGCTCCGCTGGCACAAGGACGGCCGCGTCCATGAAGTCCTGCTGAGGGCCAGAGTGATCAATTCCACCGAGTTGGACCGGTTCAGCTTCCGCCTGAACGGCAAGGCCCTTCCCGAGTCCGGCTTGCGCAAGATCAATCAGCTCTACCGCATGGTGGCGCCGCGCTACCGGGTCAACAACTGCTACTGGCACATCTACCGGCTGGACCGCAGCCATTGGCCGCGCAAGGGAAACAACATCGTGGAGATCACCCTGACCCAAAGAGATCCCGACATCACTCCCCAGATCTTCCTGAGAGACCTGGAGCTGGACATCAAGTACCTGATGGGCAAGAACTTTCACCGGGGGCAGGACCCCGACCTGGGTGAAGTCCAGTCCCTGACCGATTGAGGTCTGCAACACTCGGGGATCCTGACGCCCCGGGGCGGTGAAGCAACCCATGAAACGGCACCGCTTCTTCCAAACCGCTGCTGCGGCCGGGCTGGCCGGCGGGCCGGCCTCCCCTTCCCTGCCAGCGCAGCCGGCCCGAGCCTCCGCTTCGGCTGACGGTGGGCCAGCCCGCAAGCCACGCATCCTTTTCTACCACGACGGCCGTCATCCCCTGATCTACATGTACGAGCCCCCCATGCGAAAGGAGCAGTTCGAGTCGGCCGTGGACGAACTGCTGGGGACCCCGGTGGAAGCGCTGATGTTCACCATGGGCGACGGCCGCACGGTGCTGCACGACACCCGGGTGGGCGAGCTCTGGGGAGACCATCTCAGGAACAGCAAGTGGCCCCACCTCATCTTCCGCCGCGCCTACCAGAACGCCAAGGGGCTGATCCAGGCCGGCCAGGACCCGCTGCGTGTCGTCTGCGACCGGGCCCGGAGCCGGGGAATGCTGATCTACCCGGTGCTGCTGGTCCAGCAGGGGACCGGAAAGCGCGGGGAGGACACCCGTGCCTCGGAATTCCGCTTGAACCACCGCCACCTGGAAATCGGCGCCGGGGGTGGGGTGGATCCGTCCTTCCCCGGATTCCACGGCCTGGACTTCAAGCACGAGGCGGTGCGGCGGGAGCGCTTCGCCCTGATCGAGGAAACCCTCCAGCGCTACCCGGTGGACGGCTTCGAGCTGCAGCTCAACTACATGCCCTACTACTTCCGTCCCGACGAGGTCGAGGCCGGGCGGCGGACCATGACCGAGTGGATTCGGAGTGTTTACCAGGCGGTGAAGGGAAGCGGCGAGGGGCGGGAACTGGTTCTGCGGGTTCCGGCCAGCCTGGAGCAGTGCGAATCGGTGGGGATGGACATCCGGGAATGGCTGCGGCAAGGCATCGTGGACGTGCTGGTCCCGCAGGGGCCCGGCCGTTTCGATCCGATGCTGGACCTGGGGCCGATGCTGTCGGCCGCGCGGGGGACCGATTGCCGCATTCACGGTTATCTCCCCAGCACGGTGGACTCCGATCGCCTGATGGAGTCCACCCTCCCCATCACCCGGGC
>JAPPFQ010000507.1 GCA_028875135.1 Acidobacteriota bacterium | reverse complement strand
ATGGGGGTGGACGCGGCCGACTACGACGGATCGGGACTGGCCAGCCTGGTCATCGGCAATTTTTCCAACGAGATGCTGAACCTCTACCACAACGAGGGCCAGGGGCTGTTCGTGGACGACGCCCCCACCTCCGAGGTGGGACAGTCCAGCCTGCTGACGCTGGCCTTTGCCTGTTTCTTCTTCGACTTCGACCTGGATGGCAAGCTGGACATTTTCGTCGCCAACGGTCACGTGGAGAACGACATAAACAAGGTTCAGCGACGGGTAGAATACGCTCAGCCGCCTCACCTGTTCCACAACCAGGGCAAGGGATTCGTCGAGGTGGCCCATCGGGTGGGGTCTGACTTCGTCCGGCCGCGGGTCGGGCGCGGCGGCGCCTACGGAGACTATGACAACGACGGCGACCTGGATCTGCTAATGACCACCAACGGCGGCCCGGCCGTGCTCTGGAACAACGAGAGGAGCCAAGAGGCCAACCCCAACCGCTACTTGCGAGTCAAGACGGTGGGAACCTCCAGCAACCGGGACGGCATCGGGGCCAAGGTAACTGTCCAGCTTGCCAACGGACGATTGTGGCGGCGGGTCAAGAGCGGCAGCAGCTATTGCTCTCAGAGCGAGCTGCCGGTGACCTTCGGCCTGGGCCGTTCGGACAAGGTTCTCTCACTCGAGGTTCTCTGGCCCAGCGGCTCGGTCGACAAGCTGTCCAACTTGGCCCCCAATCAGCGAATCGTGATCCGGGAAGGCAAGGGACTGGTCAAGAAATAAGTCCCGCCCCGCCCTGCCGTGCGGATCATTCGAGAAAAAACAGCCGATGGCTATCGGGGGCGTTTGCAGAATTCGGCGGCGGGACCATTGCCGGGAATGGCCACAAAAGGCACAAAAACACAAAAAAGAGCCAAGCGATGAGAAACGTCCAAGCCATGCGGGCTTTGTGTGAAGTCAAGAATTTCATTTTGTGACCTTTGTGCTTTTTGTGGTTAGACAGCATTTTTCACCAAGTCGCACCTGATATTGAAAGAAGCAGAACATCACGTGTGCCGGCCAAATGACATACCCCGTTGCGAATGTCGCAAAAAGCTAATCGTTCTGGAAGACAGACCACGAATGAACACAAATAGACACGAAGACAGACGGACATCCTTCAACCACAACCGGCGCCTGGATCTACTCCTGGTGGTCGTTCTGGCCTTGGGGCCGGCCGCCTGCCAACCTCTGGGGCGGACCGGATTCCTCCGGCCCGCGGCCGCGGAATCGACCGCCGAAAATCCATCGCCTGAAGCCCGTCTGATCTACCACAACAACATCGGCATCGCCCTGCTGGAGCAGTTCAACCACGAAAAGGCCCTGGAAGAATTCGCCCGATGCCTGGCCATCCGCCGGGACTTCCTCCCCGCCGTCGTCAACAGCGGGCTGGCTCACTTCTACCTCCAGCAACTGGAACAGTCGGAAGAATTTCTGAAGCAGGCGTTGAGTCTGAACGATCGCCAACCCACCGCCCTGTTCGCCATGGGCCTCATCCACAAGAACCAGGACCGGTTGGGGCTCGCTCTGGAGTCCTTCCGCAAAATTCTGCTCCAAGACCCTCAAGACCCGCCCACTCTCTACCAGGTCGGTCAGATACTCCTGAAACGCGAGGAGTACGACCAGGCGGAAAAAGTGCTGAGGCAGGTGGTTCAGATCTCCCCCTACGACACCGCCGCCCACTACAGCCTGGCCATGAGCCTGCTGCGCGGCGGCAATCGGGACGAAGGACAGAAGGTGATGCAAAAGTTCCTGGGGCTGCGGGAAAGCGGCGGCATGAGCTCCACCGGCACTCAGTATGGAGAGCAGGGCCAGTACATGTTGGCTACCGGCGAGTACTCCGAGATCAAGAATCTGCTTCCGCAGCCGCCCGCCGCCGAGGCTGAAGCGCCCGTCCGATTCTCCGAGGTCGGCCGGGAAGCCAGCCTGACCCTTCCGCCGGACTCTGACGGGCAAACGGGAGGCTCCGACTCAACCCCTGTCGTGGAAGGCAGTCCGGCCGATCCGGTCCGCCGGAGGGCCGCGCGCATGGGTTCGGGAGCCGCCTTCGGGGACTACGACGCGGACGGAGACCTGGACCTCTACCTGGCCCGCTGCGGCCCGGAGGCGGCCCAGTCGGGCGGGCTGCTCTATCGCAACGACGGTCTGGGGCGTTTCGAGGAGGTGAGCCGGCAAGCCGGTATCGACCACCGGGACTGCGGCATGGGCGCCTACTGGGGAGACCTGGACAACGACGGCCACCCCGACCTGTTCCTGACCAACTACGGAGCCAACCGGCTCTATCGCAATCTCGGGGACGGGACTTTCGAGGACGTAACCGCGGCAGCCGGCGTGGCCGGGGGCGACCACTGGCACCTGGCGGCCGCTCTGGCCGACTACGATCATGATGGAGATCTGGATATCTACGTGGGTCGATTCCAGGATGCAGGTCCGCCCGCCGGTGGGGAATCCCTGGCCCCCTCCGACAATACAACGGCAGGAGGAACCCACCTCTTTCGCAACAACGGCGAGGGAGTGTTTACCGACCTGGCCGAGTCGGCCCAGGTGCTTGCCCCCGGGGACCGCCTGACTTCGGTGGTGTTCGCCGACTTTGACAACCGGCGGGACGTGGACTTCTGGACTGTAGCGGTGGGTGGGCCCAACCGGCTCTACAGCAACCAGAGGGTGGGCACCTTCCTGGACCTGGGCAAACCCTTGGACCATCTGGCCTCGCTGCCGGCCCACAGCGTCTCCACGGCCGACCTGGACAAGGACGGGCGCATGGACTTCCTTTTGGGTCCCGTGAGCGGTCCCCTTACCTGGGTCCGCAACCTGGGAAAGCAGGAGTTTCGAGCCGATGAGCTGGCTTTCCCCGGAATCTCCACCGGGAACCGGAGCTGGACCAGCCACGCCTTCGACTATGACAACGACGGCGACCTGGACGTGCTGGAGGTCCGGGGCCCGGCTCCCGGCGCTTCTCCGAATGGGTCCGGCCTGGAGCTGTACCGGAACCGGGGCGAGGGCAGTTTCGAGGCCGTAACGGCAGAGTCGGGTCT
>JAPPFQ010000635.1 GCA_028875135.1 Acidobacteriota bacterium | reverse complement strand
GGAGATCTACGACGGGGAGACGGGGATGCTGGTGGAGACGGTGGTGACGAGGCCGGTGCCGGCGCGGAGCTGGCACCAGCTCAACGGGATATTGGGCAGAGCCTCGGCGGAGACCCGGCAGGGGTACGTCCGGATCGAGAAGGTCTCGGGGGAGAACCCGTTTCTGGCCTACGGGGTGGTCAACGACGGCGGGACGCCGGGAGAGAGGAGCGGCGACGGCGCCTACCTGCCTGCGAGGGAATAGGGGACTCTCGGATCAACCCGGGGAACAGGAGTCATCCACGAAGGGGCTGGAAGGACGACGAAGGGGCTGGATGAGACCCAAGAGGGTTCCGCCAAGGGGCACGGAAAGGCGACAACATTTATCGTCAAGGATCTCCAAGGGCAAAGGACTACTGCTATACTGGCCTCCAACAGGCCCCTTACCCAATAGGCTCAATTTCTTCTTCTGATGATTCCTGAATCCCTGGAGCGTGTGGCCCTTACTGCGTTGTTCGTTGTCCTGGGCGCCGCTGGTGCGGGCTGCCGCGCGCAGGTGGAGGACCATCGGGTCCGGGTCGAGATCGAGGGGGAGGTGGAGATCGTTCCGCCCGGAAGCGGTCAGGGTCGGGGGATGCTGGGAATCGTCCGGCACCCTGACGGATCGATCTTTGTCAATACCCAGTCCCGGGGGCTGGTCAGGAGCACCGACAACGGCCGGACCTGGGAGGCCATCGAGGCGGAGAATGCCTTCGCTCTGGGAGTCACCCGGGACGGCCGGCTGTGGCTGGCCGGTCCGAAGGCAGAGGATGCGATTTCGGTTTCCTATTCGGCGGACCGGGGCCGGAGCTGGACGGCCGCCATGGTGGACGGCGCCGATCTGGCCCCGTCTTCAAAGCGTCCCTACGACTGGGTGGGAGACGACTACAACACCTTCCTGGAGAGTCCCGACGGCACCCTGATGCTGGGCGTGGGCGCCCGCAATCTGCCCTGGTACTATCAGGACCCTGACCTCATGCAGGACGGCCTGGTCCGGCCCGACGCGGACATCGGCGGCCTGTTTCTGATTCGCAGCACCGACGGCGGCGCCAGTTGGGGAGACCCGACCCTGATGCATCCTTTCGTCTGCGAAGTCGGTTTGGCGGCCGACCCCTTCAACCCGGACCGTATCCTGGCCATGACCCGCATCCAGCGGCCGCTGCTGGCTGGAGAGGATCGAGAGAGCACACTGGAAAAGACGGGATGCCCTGCGAATGTGCCTTCCCCTGAGCCTTCCATCTACAAGAACGGCCTTCTTCTGGAGTCCCTCGACCGGGGCCGAACCTTCCGGGAGGTGCCCGGCAGCCTCACCGGCTACTACGAGCACCGGGGAACCATTCTTTGGACAGGAGACAACGTGGTGGTGGTGACCCACCAGGCCAGCAACCAGAGCGAGCGTTACGGCGCTCTTTTCGCTCGGATCAGCCTGGACGGTGGGAAAACCTGGGCGGACGGGTCTCCGTCAGGGACGTCCCGGATGAACCAATCCACCCGCTTTGAGCTGGTCCCCAAGCCTCCCGGCCACTCCTTTACTGCCCCTACCCTGGAGCTGTCCCGAGACCGGTTCCTGACTCCCTACCTCCACGGGAGCATCGCCGCCGGCACGGCAACCGTCACCGGCGTCTTCTGGCGTCTCGAGCGGTAATAACCCGGTCACGGCACCCGGCGAGCCCATGCCGCCGCCTCGGCCACATCGGCCTCGGACATGCCGAGTTCAGCCAACTTGGCGCGCACCGCATCGGCAGGGTTGAGGCGCACGGGCGTCAGCACGATGCGGCCATTCTCCTTGGTCACATCGAAGTACTCGGAGCCTTGGAAATCGGCGACCACGGCTTTGGGCAGGGTCAACCGGTTCTTAGACGTCAGCTTGGCAAGCATGGGATACTCTCTGCGGCGATAGTAAGCAAACAAGGATAATTTTCTCCCCACCAATGGGAATTGCAATTTGGTGGGTCTTCCCAAAAAGGCAGGGGCGGCACACAGATGCCGGCCTTGCCCACTCAGGCGGTGACGATGCCCAGGGGCTGCCTCTTCTTCCAGCCGCCTCGGGTGAAATCGGGGAAATGGACCGGTTGGTTCCGGCTGGCGATGGAGCGCTCGCTCAGAGGGGACACGGCGCTCAAGGCCGCGGCGTCGTAGACGTCCATGTCGAGGGGCGTGCCCCGGCGCAGGCACTGGATCAAACGATAGTCCTCGATGTAGTCCATGCCTCCGTGGCCGGCGCCCCTGGACTGTTCTTGCATGGCCTTCCACAAGGGGTGCTCATACTCCGCGTCGTAATTGGAAAGGGGTTCCCACTGGTGCTCCGAGGAGCGTCCCTCGATGTAGATCTTCTCCTCGGGATATTTGCGGACCAGACCCCGGGTTCCCTGCACGTTGACGTCCCGGCTGTAGGGACGGGGGGAATCGGTATCGTGCTTGACCACGATGGTTTGTCCGGCGGCGGTCCGGATCAGGGTGGTGACCACGTCCCCGAGCGCATACCGTTTTCGGGCTTCCGGGCTCTCCGGGCCGAATTTCTTTTCCGCAAACAGATTGAGTCCCCGGGAGGGGCTGCTCATGGAAACCAGGCGGGCGAACTGGTTGCCGCGGTTGATGTTCATGCACTGAGCCACCGGCCCCAGCCCGTGAGTCGGATAGAGGTCCCCGTTACGCGTCACCGAATGGGCCAGCCGCCACAAACCCTCTCCCTCGTCGCTGAACTTGATGTCGCGCAGGTCGTGCAGATAGCCGCACTCGGCGTGGAGCAGCTCTCCCAGCAGCCCCTTGCGCACCATGTTCAGAATCATCAGCTCGACCCGGTCGTAGCAGCAGTTCTCCATCATCACGCAGTGCTTCCCGGTACTCTCTGAAGTTTCCACCAGTTGCCAACACTCCTCCAGCGTCACCGGCGCCGGCACTTCGGTGGCGGCATGCTTGCCGTTCTTCATGGCGGCCACGCAGACCGGGACGTGCCAGCGCCAGGGCGTGGCCGTGTAGACCAGGTCAATGTCTTCCTCGGTGCATAGACGCTCGAAATCGCGCTCGCCCCTGGTATAG
>JAPPFQ010000476.1 GCA_028875135.1 Acidobacteriota bacterium | reverse complement strand
CGGGGCTGGAGCATGAAATCCCTCCACCGGTTGATGATGACCTCCAGGACCTATCGCCAATCCTCCAGGGTGAGTCCCGAGCAGGAGCGGCTCGACCCCGAAAACCGGCTCCTGTCCCGATGGCCTCTGAAGCGCATGGACGGAGAAGCCCTCCGCGACAGCCTGCTCCGGGTCAGCGGCCGCCTGGATGAGACTCCCTACGGACCCCCGGATCCGGTCTTTGTCAGAGCCGACGGGCTCTCCACCGCCTACGAGGGGGAAAGAGGCTGGCGGCGGAGCATTTATCTTAGGCAACTGCGCATGAACAGCCCCACCACCCTGGACCTGTTCGACTATCCAACCATGAACCCCAATTGCACCGAACGGGCCCAGTCCACCGTGGCTCCGCAGGCGCTTCACCTGCTCAACGACGCCACCATCCGGCGGCTGGCGGCCGACCTGGCGCGGCGGGTGGAAGAGGAAGCGGGGGACAGCCTGCAATCCCAGGTGGAACGCATCTACTGGATCGTGCTGAGCCGGCCCCCCACTGCTGAAGAGAGGCGGTTGAGCGAGCAGTCCTACCGGAGCGCCTGGAAGGAGCTGGGAAACGGCAGTCGGGAGCGGCGACGGGTGTTGGCCAAGTTGGCCCACACGCTCTATAATTCGGCAGCCTTCGTCTACATCGATTGAACCGTCCAACCGTGAAACAAGCACCCCACCGATCGCCTCAGCCCATGACCCGCCGCCACTTTTTCGGGCGGGTCTCCGAAGGCATCTACGGAGTGGCCCTGACCCACCTGCTGACGGGCGACCTCTTCGGCGTGTCCAGCCTCTCGGGCAAGTCCGAGTCTCCGGCTCCCGGGCGCGGCGGCATCTACGATGTCGCTCCCAGGCGGCCCCACTTCGAGGCCAAGGCCAAGTCGGTCATCCTGCTGTTCATGAACGGCGGCCCCAGCCCCATGGATCTGCTGGATCCCAAGCCGATGCTGGACAAGCACCACGGAGAGCCCTATTTCGACCAGGTGGCCGTGGACGTGCCCTCGCCTCAGCAGGCCGGCGGGTTGCTGCGCAGTCCCTTCAAGTTCGCTCAATACGGCCAGTCGGGCACCTGGGTCTCCGAGGCCATGCCGCATATTGCCAAGCGGGTTGACGACATCGCGGTCATCCGGTCCATGCACACCACCAGTCCGGCCCATCCGGCGGCGCTCTACAAGTTTCAGGGAGGGCGCATGCTGCCGGGCATTCCGACCCTGGGGGCCTGGGTGGTCTACGGACTGGGAACCGAGAACCGGAATCTGCCGGCCTTCGTGGTGCTGGATGATCCCCAGGGTCTGCCCATCAACGGCATCGCCAACTGGCAGTCGGGGTTTCTGCCTCCCATCTACCAGGGGACGCGCCTGCGCTCGGTCGGAGATCCCCTGCTGAACCTGCGCCCCGAGGTGGCGGAGCCCTCCGCCCTGGTGAAGATGGGAACCCGCCTCCGCCGGCAGCTCGACCGCATCCACAGAAGAGACCGTCCCGGCCTGCCCGAGCTGGATGCCCGCATCGCCAGCTACGAGCTGGCCGCGCGCCTGCAGTTGGAAGCCACCGATGCCCTGGACCTGTCCCGGGAGAGCCCCGGGACCCTGGAGATGTATGGCGTCGGCAGAAAGCCCGCGGTGGTAGGCAAGACCCACGTCAACCCGGGTCCCTACAACTACGGCCGTCGCTGCATCATGGCCCGGCGGCTGGTGGAGCGCGGCGTGCGCTACGTCCAGGTTTGTGTGAACAGCCAGATCTGGGACTCCCATTCCCACCTCGAGGCCGACCTGAGGTCCTGCTGCGACCGAACCGATCAACCGGTGGCGGCTCTGCTGGCCGACTTGAAGGAGCGGGGACTGCTGGACAGCACCCTGGTGATCTGGGCCGGAGAGTTCGGGCGCCATCCCATCGCCCAGATCATGCCCCAGCAGGGCGTGGCCGGCCGGGACCACAATCCCCGGGGCTTCAGCCTCTGGATGGCCGGCGGGGGAGTCAAGGGCGGAATGGTCTACGGCGCCACCGATGAATTCGGCTATCGGGCCGTGGAGAACCCGGTCAGCATCGAGGACCTGCACGCCACCATCCTGCACCTGCTGGGCCTGCACCACGAAGAGCTCTTCTTCGAACGCAGCGGGCTCAGGGAAAAGATCACCTTCAACTTCGAACCCCGGATCGTCCGCGAAATCCTGGCGTGAGGGGGTGTGCATTTGGCTCCGCCCTCTATGGGACTCACTCTCTTTCGCCTATAAAAAATCCCCGTCTTGGCAAAGCAGGCGATTCGTGGGTGGTTGCTACCTCCCGGGTCGCCTTACCATAGTGCTGTGTGATATAGTTATGATATCATAATGGTATTGCACTCGCCGAAGGGGGCCGATATGCCAGACATAGCGCTTCGTGGAATCCCCGATTCCCTGCACCGGGAGCTCAAGTCATCCGCGAGTCGGAACCACCGCAGCCTGAATGGGGAGATCCTCGCACGGTTGGCAGAGTCGGTTAGCCCCGGGCCGGTAGCCCCGCAGGCTCTCCTGGCCCGCATCCGGCGACGAAACGAGACCCTTGGGCCGGTCGATCTGAGTGAGGATACTATCCGTGAGCTGCGGAACACTGGACGACCATGATCGTAGTTGACACGAATGTGATGGTTCGTCTGGTCGTGGGCGGAGCAGACGGCGCCGACGCGGCCCTGTTGTTCGAGCGCGAGACCGAGTGGGCCGCTCCCAGTATCCTCATGAGTGAGTTGCAAAACGTCCTTGTCGGCTTCGTGCGCCGGGGCACGGTAACCTCGGAGCAGGCCAAGGCGATGAGGGATGATGCGGCTGTCGTTCTGGGGGACCGCATCGCCAGCGTGCCCGGAAACCAGGTGATCGATGTCGCGCTGGAGTGCGGCCTGACTGCCTACGATGCCGAGTTCGTCGCGCTCGCTCGGGCCCTGGGAGTTCATTTGGCTACTCTGGACAATGCAGTCCTGCAGGGCGCCGCAGACGTGGCAGTGTCGTTGCGGACTGTGGTGCGCTAGCCCATCTTTAACAACGAAACGGTCGATTCAGGGCATTTTACCCCCAT
>JAPPFQ010000672.1 GCA_028875135.1 Acidobacteriota bacterium | reverse complement strand
GCTCAATACCGCAAGGCGCACCAGCTCTACGAGGCCGGGGTAGAGCACCTCTTCTTCTGGGACGGGACCCACAGAGTGCGCAATGTTGCGCGGCTGGGACACCGGGAAGAGGTGTCTGACTGGATGGCTTCGGGGCAGCCTCCCTTCCGGCCCACCAACGTGAGGGTCTGGGAGCTGGGGGGATGGGATCTGCACACGGAAACCCCCGGGTAGCCGTCCGGCTGCCCTCGCGGATAACTCTATTCCCATAGTTTCAGACACGATTTGGGAACACGCGCCCGTGCCGGTCAGGGACCTGCCTGCCGGTCCAGCCCTATCAGCATGTGCAGCAGCAGGTTGGCGCCGTTGGCGACGTCCCGCGGTTTGGTGTATTCCCGTGGCGAGTGGCTGATCCCACCCACGCTGGGGACGAAGATCAGGGCCGAGGGAGCCATGTGGGCCATGTTCTGGGCGTCGTGGGCGGCCCCGCTGGGCAGACGGGTGTAGCTCAGCCCCAGGGCCTCGGCCATTAGCCGGATGGCCCCCTGCAGATTCGGGTCGGTCAGGACCGGTTCCACCCCGATGTCGATTTCGTTGAACTCGATCTCGGTGTCGGTTTCCTCCCCGATGAGTTGCGCCCGGCGCCGGATTTCCCGGAATACCCGGTCCAGCTTGGGTTTGGCGAGATCGCGCAGTTCCAGACTCAGTTCCACCCGTCCGGGAATGACGTTGGGGGCTCCCGGCTCGGCCCTGATGCGCCCCACCGTGGCCACCTGTCTTCCGGGCAGGCTCTTGGCGGCCCGGTTGACCGCGATCACCAGCCTGGAGGCCGCCAGCAGGGCGTCCCGGCGGGCGTTCATGGGGGTGGTGCCGGCGTGGTTGGCGAAACCCGTCACGGTCACGTCCCACCAGCGGATCCCTACGAATCCCTCCACAATGCCGATGTCCGTCCCCTCCGACTCCAGGCTGCCTCCCTGCTCGATGTGCAGCTCCAGGTAGGCTTTCACCTCTCCGGGACGGCGGATGGCTTGGGAGATTCGGTCGGCATTGCCGCCCAGGGCTGCAATCCCCGCCCGGATGGACATGCCGCTACGACTGGATTCCTCCAGCGCCTGGGCGTTGATCCGGCCCGCCAGCGCGCGGCTGCCGGTCAAGCCTCCTTCCTCGTTGGCAAAGACGATGACTTCCAGCGGGTGTCGGACCGGGATTCCAACCTCCCCCAGCACCTGGACGCACTCGATGGCCGCCATCACTCCCAGCACGCCGTCGTAGGCCCCGGCCAGAGGCACGGTGTCGATGTGGGATCCCAGCACAATGGGGGCGAGTCCGGGCAATACGCCCGGCAAGCGTCCCGACAGGTTTCCGGCTTCGTCGACTCGGACCTCAAGGCCGGCCTCCTGCATGAGCCGGGTCACGTATGCCCGGCCGCTGAGGTCGGCCTCGGTGAATGCCAGGCGGGTCACTCCCTGAGGACTCCCTCCGATGCGGGCCATTCGCTCGATGCGCTCCTGGAGGCGTTGTGCGTTGATTCTGAGAGCCTCGGGCGCACCGGATTCAACTCCTTGCAGTGGCCATCCGAGCAGCATCAAGCCAATGAACAGGTGGCAGAGGTGGGGCAGCCTGTTGGTGTTGCGCAGCCGCATGGGCCTATCCTCCTGTGCGCTGAATCCGCGGGTTGTCGAAGTTTGTGTAGGAGCCGGGGATCCCTGCGACACGCATCATATCCGATGCAGGGGAATCGGGATCAGCAACTGGTGCTTTGCCCGCCTCGGTAGCGGCGGCAAGTCTTGCGCCAACGGGATTCACTCAATTATACTGGCTCCGTCCTCGAAGACTCCCTCTCCACATGGATCGTTTGTGGGCTGCTCGTTTGCCTGCGACCATCGCAAGCCCTGCAGACTCTTGGGGACCGGCGCTGCGCTTCCAATCGGCAGCAGGATGGAACGGTGCGCAGGTGGAACGCCACTCAAGATCCGTTGATGCGAAAGAAAGGAGAGGGAGGCGCCATGAGCATCATGGTCACGGAGGTCTATAGGGCGCTTGTCGATGCGGGGGCGTCCGAGGAAAAGGCCAGAGCGGCGGCAGAAGCCATTCCCGACATGTCGGATCTAGCGCATAAGAATGACATTGCCGAACTTCGGTCCGAATTGAAGCAGGACATTGCCGAACTTCGGTCCGAATTTAAGCAAGACATTGTCGGACTGAAGGCTGACCTGTACAAGCACATGTGGCTCATGCAGGGGGCAACCATCGTTGCCATCGTCGGACTTCTGAAGCTCCTGCCCTGATCGCAACGGCTCCGGCAGGTGAACTCGTTGGGGCCGAGTCTCCCGGACACACATCATCCGGCAACGCCCTGCCGTTCCGGGTTCCGAGACCCTGCCCATTCCATCCCCTCAATCACGAAAATCGCGCCCGCGGACGGCATTGTGCGCCTTGCCCCTGCGGTGGTAACATGCTGTCAACGCCAGAGTTGATGTGAAGGTGGGAGGAGACCCGACGATGCCCGGCTCCAGCCGCAGAGCGCTTCTCAGGAAGGTGGGCCTGATTGCCGGAGCGGCAGCCTTGCGACCCCCGACCGCCGGCTCGGCCCGCAAGCCTTCCCCCAACCGCCGCAACATGGACCGCCTTCGCGAGCGCATCCAGGGCGTCCATTGCTTCATGGTGACTCCCTTTCATCGCGACGGCAGCCTCAACGCCGAGGGGCTGCGCCGCAATATCGCCCACCACGCCGATGCCGGGCTCCAGGACACCACCATCGTGGTCGGGGGCGGCATGGGAGAGATCTTCTCCCTGGACCTGAAGGAGCACCGGGCCATGGCGGAGGCCGCGGCCAAGGGCGCCCGGGGCAGGCTGCCGGTGGTGGTGGGGGCTTGCGGCGGCTACCGCATGACCAGGATCATGGCCCGCAACGCCCAGGAAGCCGGAGCCGACGCCATCCTCCTGTTTGCCCCTCCCTACTGGAACTGGATTCCCGGATACGATGAGGGCACCATTCGGTATTTCACCGAGGTGGCGCAGTCGATCGACATCGGGGTAGTGCTGGCGACGGTTTCGGGCCACAATTTTCCCACCGGCAAGGAGAAGTATTGGCC
>JAPPFQ010000678.1 GCA_028875135.1 Acidobacteriota bacterium | reverse complement strand
TGGCACGTTTTCGGTCCTACTCTCCATTCAATGCCATGCTGGTCCACATCCAGATGCCAGGCGCGATATTCGTCGCCCCGCCGCACCGATGGCTCCGTGACTATGGGCGGCGAATAGCCCCGAGTGCGCGCCCGTTGGTCATTTTGCAGCCGATGGGTCCGGTGATGTTTGTCTTCGATGTGAGTGATACCGAGCCAACTGAGCGCGCCACTTCACTGCCGCCGGAAGTCGAAGCTCCGTTTGAGGTGAGGAAAGGTCATGTTGGTAGCAGGCTCGAAATGATGATCGATAACGCGAAACGCGATGGCATCCGGATCAGGAAACCTAAGCAAGGGTCCCAATCTGCGGGCTCTATACGTTGGGTGCCGCAGGAAGGGCACGAAATACAACCGTTCCAAAGCGGCATCGACAAGAATCGAAATCCGGTTTTCATAGACATTCCGGTCAAATACGACCTTGTGATCAACGGGATACTGTCCCGCGAGGCACAGTATGCGACTATTGTTCATGAGCTGGCGCACCTCTACTGCGGCCACCTCGGCACGCCAAAGGTTCAATGGTGGCCGGACCGGCGTGGCTTGAGTCACGAGATCGAGGAATTTGAGGCCGAATCCGTGGCCTACTTGGTCTGTCTCCGATGCGGCATCGACCCCTCGTCGGAACAGTACCTCCCGCATTGTCTTGACGAACAAGAACGGGTCCCACCTATCAGCCTCGATCGTGTAATGACGGCAGCGGGTTTGATCGAGTCCATGAGTCGGCGAAGACTGAAGCCCAGGTAGCCGTCTCAGGATATGACCAGATGGCCAAGATTCCTGTCCTGAGACTAGGTGTACAGTCAGTCTTCAGCGCTCATTCGCTTCGTCGCGGTTGTACGGCGGTTGAACGTACTCGTCGGTCATTTCGGGGAAGATCCGATAGGTGAGCTGTTCCCGGTGGTCTCCATAGCCCACCCCGTCATCGTGCAGGGAGGTGAAGATTTCTGGCCATCCCTCAAGGCCATTCCTTGCGAATACGCTCCTGATACTCGAGTCCGTCCGCGGCCTGCCAGATGCCTGCCGTGTGCTTGAGCACTTCCTGGAACGACGCGGCCGAGCCGCGCTGTTCCCTAATTCGAAATTCGCTGACCGCCTGGCGAATCAGGGAGGCCATGGACACGCGGCGCAACACGGCCTGCCGGCCCAGCCACGCTTTCTGATCCTCATCCAGGCTGACCACTGTTCGGACAAGCATTTTGCTCATGGATTCAGCGGTAGGTTGGCGCCCACCTCAATCAAGGTTGCCGTTCCCGCCTCGTTTCAATTGAATGTTGGCGCGATTCTGCAGGGGAGATCGTCTCGTCCGCTCGAAGGTGGGCGAGACATCCCCAGGCGCTTCCGGGCTGTTGGCGAATTAGGGCAATGCGACCGTCGGCAACGAGACTCCGGCATTCGTCACCCGGCTCGATACCGGCCAGGCGGCACTGATCGGCAGGAATCGTGAGCTGGCGCCCGGCTCTGATTATGGGCATCATCAACTCCAGTGAAATGGATCGGTGACTCGGCAATAGCAGCAATTGCCTCACTTGATCTCGATTTGCGAAGAACTGCAGCAGGCGTGCATCCAGCCAGCCCAGAACCGCCGGGGGCGGGTGATCGCGCATTTGCTCCGAAGTGATTTTCGTATCGAGAGTCAACACCCGCAAGGCTCAACTGAAGTCGGGTGGATCTCGTATCGGTTCACGCGGTGGCAGTTCCAGTTCCACACCGCCGTAGGGCTTGAAGAGTTCGTGTATCGCCGTCGCCAGGTCTTTGGCCGGGGGCGTTTCCTGGCCGACCGCCTCACGCAGAATGACTCGCGCCTCCTCTGCCATGGAACGGCCGTTACGGGCCGCACGCAAGCGTAGCCGCGTCTTCACCTCGTCGTCGAGATTTCGGATGGTGATGCTCGCCATTCTCACGCCTCCAACATTTGACTGAGAGTGTCCATACCGTGGCGGTCATTCTCAACGGGAGACGGCTACACCCAGATTCCCAGGACCGCCATGCCGGCGAGGCCGACGAATACGAGGACGAATTTGAGGAAACGGTCGGTGTCCTTGACCGGCATCGGCACGTCGTCTTTCCCGATCAGTGTGCTGCGAATGAAATGGGCGACGCGGTCGTCGATCCGGGACATTTCCGCATTGATGACATCCAGAATGGCTACATAGATGAAGGTTCCCGCCGCCAAGGCGTTGAAACACCCTTCGATCAACTCTACAGCTTGTCCCTCGATAAGGTTGGAGGCCACTGTCCCGAGCACGATTCCCAATGGAGTCATCGCGACGAAAACGGTCAATACCGTCCAGAGACGTCTCCGGTCGGCCCCCGAAGAGCGGACGCTGACCATCAGGGCGAAAGCAGCCGAACCCTTGTGGAAGAGGATGCCCAGCATAACCATCACCGACGTGGCGACTTCGGCCTCGAGACCCAAGGCAGTGCCGGCGATAACGGAGTGGATCGAGAGGACTATGAGTAGAACCAGGGGATAGAGGGGCTGTCGCGTTTTCTTTACCTGACCCGGTCGCGCGTATCCCTCAAACAGAACACGGTCTATGAGCAGCAGCAGGCCGACGCCCACTGCCGCCAACAGTGGTGCAACGGGATAATCGAATGTCCCTTCAAAGGCCTCTCCCGCTTCGGGCAGCAGATGGATGAACCCGGCGCCGAGGAAGATCCCGCCGGCCAGGGAGTTGCCCAGTGACAGGAATCTGCGGCTTCCATGGTGACGGGCCGCCAACAGCGGGATGATACCTCCGGCGATGCCAATCGCAAGGATCGATAGAGCCGCAATGATTTTGATGGTGAGCAACGAGGTCATGATCGCTCTTACCCCCCTGTCCCCGTGAATGCCTTCCAAAATGTCTCAAAGCGGGTTAATGGGCGCAAGACAATTCTTGTTGAACGCCGGTCCGGGCGCCTCACGACAGGTTGGCAGCATTGGCGATGGGTGGTCTTCCGGAAAGGGCGGAAGTTCATGGCGAGTCGGCCGTTTCCGCCCCGAACTCGCTCCTTGGAGTTGAACTTCTCTTTGGGAGTGGATACGTAATGTTGTCA